>CAMCZJ010000093.1 GCA_945886995.1 Asaia bogorensis | reverse complement strand
CGCTGATCTGGGCTCTGATTTTCGTGGCCGCTGTAGGTATGGGCCCATTTGCGGGCATTCTGGCCTTGGCGGTGCCAGATATTGGTACCCTGGCCAAGCTTTTCAGTGAGGCGCTGGAATCCGCTGATCGGCGGCAGGTGGAAGCGGTGCGTGCTGCGGGCGCCAGCCGCATATTGGCGGTACGCCTGGGCCTGATTCCACAAGTCGCGCCCGTGATGCTGTCACAAATCCTCTATAACTTTGAATCAAATGCGCGCTCTTCGACTGTGCTTGGCATTGTGGGCGCCGGTGGTATTGGCCTTGCGCTTTCGGATCGTATTCGGATCAATAACTGGGATGAAGTTGCCTTTATCATCCTTTTGATTCTGGCCATGGTTGCGGCAATAGATTGGGTGAGCCGTAGGCTGAGACTGAAGATTATCCGCGCAAGCTGAAGATTTATCGCCGCCAGGCAGAGGTAAAGCGCGCGAAAAGCCCACCCGCCGTAAGCTGACTAAGCTTGGCCGCCAATGAAATCATGAGGATGACGCAAGCCATGGCCGCCGCAGCACTGGCCTGGCCTGCTTCATCCATATGCACAACGGCGACTGAAGCGGGTTTGGTGTCTGGACCATAAAGGAAGATAACGGCGCTGACGGTGGTCATGGCGCTGACGAAAAGAAAGATCAGAATTTCGAGAATCGCAGGCAGGCAAATGGGCAGCGTGACACGACCAAAAGTCTGCCAAATGGGAACATGAAGGCTAGCGCTGACCGCTTCAAATTCCGGATCAAGCTGGCGTATGGCGGTTACGGCAGTCAGATGACCCACCGTGTAAAAATGGATGATTGAATTCAGCACAAGAATGGCAAGGGTACCATAAATGATACCCAGCGGATTTGCCGGATGATTGAAGAAAATGATGAAGGCAAGGCCGAGTACCAGCCCCGGTACGGCCAAAGGGATCGTCGCCAGGAAACGGAGCGGCGCTGCCAGAAAACCGCGCTGTGGTCCGCGTTCCAGACTATAGGCAATGATAAAGATAAGCGTCGTGCCCACGAACGCCGTGATGAGGCTCAGCTTGACCGAAAGCCAAACCGCCTGCCAGCCGGCGGTGTCAAAGCGCGCGAAGTCATAATTGTCGAGGGTGAGCGAGAGATTATAGGGCCAGAAGCGAATGAAGGACCCCCAGACAGAAACAGCCACAATCACAAGCAGGGCGAAGGCCACCGTCAGACAAAGCAGGAAGGCAGGAACATCACGCCCAAGTCGCGGCTTCGGCCGATAGGCCACGGCGCGGCCAGACAGCGTTGCGGTTCTTTTGCCATGGGCCCAACGATCCAGCAGGAAGGCAAGCACGGCCGGTATCAATAGAACCAGGCCAACAACGGCCCCCATATTCAAATCCTGCCGCCCCACCACTTGCTTATAGACATCGGTCGCCAGCACATTGAATTGGCCACCAATCACTTTCGGAATGCCGAAATCCGTGACCACTAGCGTGAACACAACAACGCTTGCGGAAACCAGGCCATACAGGGCGCCGGGTAGGGTAACAGTCAGAAAAATCCGGAATCGGGAAGCCTTCAGCGCTTCAGCCGCCTCATATAGACGGCCATCGGCAGTAGATAGCGCGACAGCAAGAATGATTGCCGCTGCGGGAAAGCAATAGAAAATCTGCGCGCCGATGATACCCCAGGGGCCATAGATGCTGCCACCATCCATCACCCAGCGCAGCATGCCCTGATTGCCAAAGAGGTAGATGAGTGACAAGGCAGGCAGGAGTGATGGCGCCAAAATCGGCAAGAGCATGATGGCCCGGAAGATCCATTTGCCCGGTATGCAACTTCGCGTGAGGCCATAGGCGTAAGCGAAAGCAAGCGGGATGACCACGCAGGTGGTGGTCAATGCTGTCCAAATCGAATTCCAGGCCGAGCGGACAAGGCTTGGCGTAGTGACATAAATCGCGAAATTGCGCAGGCCCACAAAGCTACCATGCTGGTCTTCAAAGGCGCGCAGCAAAAGGCTTGCCAAGGGTAGCGCCAGCGCGAGCGTCAGGAACAGAAAGCCCAGTACCTGTATGGTGCGAAGCGATATCTCATCTGACGAAGCCTTAGGCCGGATTGCGCCCGACCGCGCCAAAAAGGTCTTATCCATGCGCTGGGAAAATCAAAAGCCGATCAGGCCGAAAGCGGGCGGATAGTCGCGCACCTGGTAGCGCGCCCAGTTCGGTAAAGATGGCTGGTGGAATATCTGCTTCGAAGCGCATTCCATTTGCTTCCAGGCCCAGGCGGCATACTGGCCCTAGAAACTCACAGCCGGTTACCAATGCTTCAAAGCTTCCATCGCCATGGTCACTGATGGGCCGAAGTTCGACATCTTCTGGGCGAATAAAGACATCCAACTCCTCGCCATACAAGCGGGTGCTTGCCGCTCTAGCGGGCATTACAAGGCCATGCGCCGCAATAAATCCGGCAGGCGTATGCACCTTGGCCATGAAATGCGCTGAACGCCCGACAAATCCCGCGACAAAGGCAGAAGCGGGCTGGCAATAAATTTCTTCCGGCGTCCCGATCTGTTCAATACGCCCCTGGGACATCACCACGATACGATCGGAAACACTGAGCGCTTCTTCCTGGTCATGCGTGACAAGGATGGTGGTGACGCCAAGCCTTTGCTGTAAGGAGCGAATTTCCTGCCGCAGGTGTAGCCTTACAATAGCATCTAGTGCGGAGAGCGGTTCATCGAGCAAAAGTAAGCCAGGTTCGGCGGCCAGGGCGCGCGCAAGGGCAACACGCTGTTGCTGCCCACCTGAAAGCTGCGCGGGGTATTTGGCGATCTGGTCGGAAAGCCCAACCAGATGCAGCAATTCACGAATGCGCTGGTGCTTTCTTACCTTTGGCCAAGCGGCGCCGCGCAAGCCATAGCCAATATTGTCGGCAACGCTCAGATTCGGGAAAAGCGCGTAGGATTGAAAGACAATACCGAAATCGCGCTGTGCCGGGGGCAGGGCCGTAGTGTCGCGTCCGGCCTGGATGATGCGCCCCACCGTGGGTGGATCAAGCCCAGCAATGGCGCGAAGCAAGGTTGTTTTCCCGCAGCCCGATGGGCCAAGGAAGGAGACCAGTTCACCCGATAGGATATTCAGGCTCACCCTTTCCAGGGCGACGAAACTGCCGAATTGCTTGCCGACTTCCCTGATGATCAGAAAAGGGTCACCGATGCCGGAACCTACTCCAGCATCGGCACCCAAGCCATCATCTAGGGCTGCACCCATTTGGTTTAGCGCGGCGCAGACTTGCCATCATAGCGGCGCTGCCATTCGGCCAGCAGCCTTTCGCGCGCTGCCGCGATTTCCGCAAAATTTGCATTGACCAGACGCTGCGCAAATTCCGCAGGATAGCCACGTACCGTCGGCTCAACGCCGGGCAGTGCCAACATGGCGTAGTAGCGGCCATAAAGCTCGGCGGCGGTCTTTGAGACCGAGAAATCCGCCAGGCGCTTGGCGGCATCCAGGTTGCGCGTACCGCGCATAATCGCGGTGGCTTCCAGATCAAATCCCACACCATCGGTCGGCACGATGATGTCAATCGGCGCGCCCTGATTCTTCAGCGTGACGGAACGCATATCGAAGGACAGCCCGACGCCGAATTCACCACGCGCGGCATTGTTGCAAGGCGCGCTGCCCGAATGGGTGTATTGCTGAACATTCTCATGCAGCCTGTCCATGAAGGCCCAGGCGCCTTGCTCACCCATATTGGCAATCCAGCCGGCAACGGTCAGGAAGCCCGTGCCCGATGAATTCGGGTTCGGCATCACAATCTGGCCACGAAAGCGCGGGTCCAGAAGGTCTTGCCAAGTGGCTGGGCGCGGCAGGTTACGCTGCTGGGCGACCACCGTATTGAAGCAGATGGCGGACACAAAAGCATCCATGCCAGTCCAGGTCATGGGGCTGCGGCTGCTCCGCATGTTTGCACGCAGCGCTTCGGCGCCCTGCGGCGTATAGGGTTCCAGCATGTCCTGCGCTTCCATTTGCAGCAGGGAAAAGACAGAAAGACCCCACACCAAATCAGCGCGCGGATTGGCCTTTTCCGCGATCAGGCGCGCGGTGATAACACCCGTAGAATCACGCACCCAGGCGATTTCGATATCGCGCAGCGCAGCCTCAGCGGCTTGCTTGAAGGGCGCGAGCTGTTCATTCTCGAGCGCCGTATAAACGGTCAGGCGCGTGCGCTGTTGCGCCTCGGCCATGGGCGCCAAGCCGAGAAAGGCAAGGGCGAGAAGGATGAAACGCATGAATGAGCCTCCTGTCTAGAAAGCTCCGGCTATCGCGCGATCGGCGACGGCATCATGACAAATAAGTGACACTTTCGTGTCAATTGGCTTCCAAAAGCCCGGGCTTTTCGCCGGCTTCCAGCCGCGCTTCGATATGCTCCACCAGCCAGGGCAGTTCGGCGATGCTGTCAATCACAAGATGGGCACCCGCGCGCAGCAAAGGCTCACTCGCCGCGCGGCGGAGTTCTGCACGTTGATCGGGCGGAAGGCGCGCAAGCTCCTCAGCTGTTAGCCCCGGGTTATTGCCGGTAAGTGCAGCCCCCACGGCCCAGCAACCGGCCGCGCGCGCTTCGCCGATGCCAGGCGCCGTATCATCCAGCTTGATCACGCTACTGGCAGGCCAAATGCCCATTTGCGCAAACACGGACCAGATTTGCAGCGGGGCCGGGCGCCCCGCCGCAAGGTCACCAGCGCAAATCGTGACTTCCGGGACAAAGCCTTGCGCTGCGGCAAGCGGCATGAGCCGTTCCATGATGGGGCGCGTATAGCCAGTGGTGGAGCCGATCCGAATGCCGCGCGCAGCACACCATTCAAGCGCCGCAAGTGCGCCAGGGATCAGCGCGGCATGCGCTTCCACGGCGGCCACATTCATGGGTTCAAAAACCTCGAAAATCGCATCAATGGCTACATCGTCAAAATCCTGCCCATGACGCGCGCGCCAAGCAGCAGCAACAGCAGGGGCAGACCCCACCATGCGGATATGATCCCGCTTGGCCATGCCCATCGGGCCGCGCGCATCGGCAATGGTGATCGTCACGCCGAAATGCGCAAAGGCCTTCACAAAAGCGCCCATGGGCGCACGGCTGCCATGGTCCACCACGGTGCCGGCCCAATCCAGGATCACGGCCTTGATTTTCTGTTTCATGGGTTCGCTTCCATATCGGCCAATACTTCCTCGGCAATGCCAAATCCCGTGCTCGCCCCCGTACCGGAAGTAACAGAGACCAGGCGCACGCCCGGCATGGGTGTCTCGAAAAACGCATCATCGGGGCCGGAAGGATAAAGCCCGGTCCATCTTTCGGTGATTTTGGGGGCAGGAAGATCGAGCACGCGCTGGGCTTCGCGGATGATCAGGGCATCCACTTCTTCGGGCTGAAATGGATCGGGCGTGGGGCCGTAACGATGGCTGTCACCCACCACCAACGAACCATCGGCGCTTTGCACAACAATCAGATGTACGCCGTGGTCAAGCTCATTCTTCTGTTCGATCTGAAGGCGCTCTCGTAACAGCGGCAAGGATGCGCAATCAGCATAGCCGCGATAGCGATGCAGCCCGAGGTCGCTCATGATGGCAGCGGGTAAGCGCCAGCCCGGATCAGCAAGGCGCAGCATATGCAGCTTGCAGAGCGTGACCTGACGGCGCGCAAATATATCCGGGAAGAGTGTTCCGATATCCGGCCCGGGACAGACCACGATGCGTGGGGCGAGGAAAACGCCCTTTGTAGAAAGCACCTGTCCGGAGGCGATGCCATGTACGGCGCTACGCCAGAAGAACTCTACGCCATGTCTCTGTTCAAGCCAGGCGGCAAGGCGCGGAATGGCCTCTCGGCTTTCGACCCGAAGTTCATGCGGGCTATGCAGCGCGGCCAGGAGTTCGGTGCTGCGGAGTGGCGCTGGGATATCGGCGCCTTCCAGTAGGCGGCAGGCGTCACCCATCGGGCTTGCCAGAAACTCGCGCAGAACGCTAACAGCCTCGGGCCGCCGGACCGCCATCAGCAAGCCGCGATGATGGACGGGAATCCCCGCGAGCGGCGCGATTTCCGCCCAGGTATCCCGGGAACGGCGCGCACGCTCCCAGGTTTTATGCGCGGCCTGGCCAGTGACGGTGACAAAGCCGAAATTGCGAATGCTGGCGCCATTGGCCTGCGCGTCGCGGTCAAGCACCGCCACCTTCAAGCCGCGCCGCGCAGCATGCAGCGCGTGGGCCAGGCCAAGAATGCCAGCGCCAATGACAACGAGATCAAAGGCCTTATTCATGTGATGACTCCAAGCCTGACGACCAATCGCTCACGGCCATTCTTATCATTAAGCCTGCGCCCCGTTAAACCAGATAAAGCACGGGCGAAACCACCTTCGGCATTTTCGTGGGTGATCCGAAGTCTTGCTTGGGTGCGTGATGCCCCTTTTGGGAGATGAATCAATTGGAAATTCATCGCTAATGATGCTTGGCACCAGAGCCAAGGCCGGAAGCTTCTCCAGCACGTCGCTGATAATCTTGAATTCTATAGTAAAATACAAAAACCGCGTGGCAGTGCAGTTTCAATCACACCACCACGCGGAAGGGTTTGGCGCCCGATTACCGCGCGCGGAGCAATTCCGGGACGCGCAACATGATGAATTCATTCGCGTCAGCCTGGAAGAACTGGCGCCCGGCACTGAAGGGAAGGTTATTGTCATTGCCGACAATGATGTGATCCCCATCAACGGCGGCTACATTTTCGATCGTGAAGAAGGGAAAGGTGAAGCGGTCACGCGGAGCATCGGCAGGGCGATCACCCCTGACCCGGGCGCGACCATCGGGATCACGGATTGCCATCAGGTCAATATGGCCGATTTTACGGACAAAGCCATCCGCATCGGTCTGCGCCATATCCACAAGGTAAACCCGCTTGAAGCGCGCCGGCAGCGGAAAGCAGGGTTGTTGGGCCGAGGGGCGAACACCCTGGGCGCAAGCAAGGCCCGGATCCCCTTCGCCATTGTCACGCTCAATCACCAAGGCGCGGGTGGCATCAATAAAATTGAAATCACCAATCGCAGTCGCGCCCGCTTCAAGCCGATAGCGCAAGCTGCGCCCAGTCCAATCCATGCGCTGCACGCTGAATTCCAGGATGCGCAGGAATTGGCCTTCGGACTGATCCGAATTCGCCGCAAAAAGAGGCTGCTCCAGCAATGCCCACAGCGTCTGACCATCTGGCGTCAGTGCCATGCCTTCATAACCACCGGAACGCCGAACGCGAAAAGGCACGCCAGCCGTGGGGCTTGCCGGAACTTGCAGCGCCGGATGATCGGGCGACATCAGAACCTGGCCATCCATCCGCGTTTCAAACACGCGCTGGACTACGCCATCCGCAGAGATATGAATCAGGAAGGGGCCAAATTCGTCGCCGATCATGAAGCTTCCATCCGGCAGCGGCTGCAGGCTCTCAAGATCGAAATCGGAACCGGTCAAATAGCGTTGCGTGGTACCCTCATAGGCGATGCGGAACGGAATACGGCGCAGAGGATCACGCAGGAAAGTGGTTTGCAGCAGCGCCACCTGGCCTGTGGCCCAATCCGGCCGCACCTTATGGAACATTAGCAACGCATCGGGGCTGTTACGGCGATTGCCGAAGCCGTTATCGGTCAAAACCCAGTAATGGCCGGGTTCATTGGCAACCGGCTTGATGCCGGAGAACCCTTGGACAGGCTGACCAATGAAGGGAAAGGCAATGCCGGTCTGGCGATTGCCGTGCATCGCGCCCGTATCGCCCATGATGCTGCCTGGGGCGTCAACGCGCAAATTGCCGGCCCCCGCGAATTTGCCGGAAACCAGCGCATCGCGCGGTGCATCTGCGGGCGGCAGGGCCATGGTGAAGGCGGGTAGGATGGCGTGCCCTACCAGGGTTGCCTCAAAGCGCTGATCCGCAAAAGCGGGTCCGGAGAGGCAAAAGACGGTAGAAAGAAAAAGGTTGCGCAGCTTCACCATGTTCAAAGCCCTTCTAAAGAACCCGGCGCTGTTATCACTGCCGCATGACAAGGCAGCGACTGAATGGTTTCAGCATGATGAAAGAAAAGGAATCTGGGGCAAGCGCAGGCAGTAACGACATGATCGGCGGCGCGGTTGCCACCACGTTGCCCTGTAAGCTGATTTTTGCTCAGTGATGTGCCTCCCTGAATTGTTGCCATTTCTCGGTCGAGTCTGTTTCTCAAGGGGAAGGATGAATGAAACGTACCCGGTTCAGCGATGCGCAGGTCATCGGGGTTTTGAGGGAACAGGAAGCGGGTGCTGTTGCGGCGGATGTTTGCCGCCGTCATGGGATCGGCGAGGCGAGATTCTATAAGTGGAAGGCCAAGTTTGGCGGCCTGGACGTGACGGAGGCCAAGCGGCTTCGCGCACTGGAGGAGGAGAACGCCAAGCTCAAGAAGCTTTTGGCCAAGGCGTACAACCACGATACTCCCCTGACAGCGACCGCATGTGAAGCAGGCCTCAGGCGGTTTTGCGGCTGGTAGTTTTTGCCTGACTGGTCACCTCCGTGTTGGTGGGTTTCGGCATACCCTCAGTCAATGCCGGGATGGGCCTACGCCCATTCATCCCGCGCCCCTGATGGGGTGCTTCGATGTGCGCTCGCGGAATTCCGCGCTGAGGCGCTCATGCACGCGGGCTCATGCCTCGGTCAGCGTGATCGTCCGCTCTGCGATTGTCTTTTCCAACCGCAGCAGCCTTTCGGGTTTGAGGGGTGTGTCGCAACGCCATCAAACGCGCTTCCAGCCGGTCCGGCCACCGCGAACAGGGTGCGCAGACCCTTACGGGCAGCGCCCGGTTCTGTCGGTGCCGGAAAAAAGAGGGATATTCTTCATTCCTGCCCTAGGAGCCACGCGTCCTTTTATCTTGGAACACGGATAACGAAGACTAACCCAAAAACTCCCGCACTTCCCGCGCTGCATCGGCCAACCCCATGCGGCGCAACAGTACACCGGAAGGAAGCCCCGCCAGCAGGCGCGATGGGCAGGACCGATCCAGCATCACGAAAACGCCCTTGTCATCGGCGCGGCGGATCAGCCGCCCGAAAGCCTGGCGCAGCCGATGGCGCGTGATGCGGTCGTCATATTCCTTCGGCCTGCCCTCCGATAAATGCAACCGGCGTTCGCGGTGGAGAATGCTCGGCCGCGGCCAGGGTACACGGTCAAATACCAGCAAGCGCAAGGACCGCCCCGGCACATCCACACCATCGCGCATGGCATCTGTGCCGAGCAGACATGAATTTTCCTCGGCACGGAATACATCCACCAAGGTCGCGTTATCCATCGCATCAATATGCTGCGCGTAAAGCGGCAGGCCGGCTTCTTCCAAAGCAGGCGCGATGCGCGCATGCACATCGCGCAGGCGGCGAATGGCCGTGAAAAGCCCAAGCGCGCCGCCGCCAGCCGCCAGAAACAATTCCCGCATCGCGCCCGCGATTTGCGTCGTGTTTTCCCGCGCCACATCCGTCACGACAATGCAGCGCGTGCGCGCGGCGTAGTCGAAGGGTGAGGCGACAGCAGCGCGGATGGCGGGCAGCGGCAGATGCGCGGCCCCGGTGCGGCCTTCCGCTTCGCGCCAGGCAGCTTCGGGATCATCCTCCTCAACCTCCGCAGCATCGCGCAAGGTGGCTGAGGTAATCAGCACGCCATGCGCCGGTGCCGCGACCTGCATGGCGAAGGGGATGGTCGGATCAAGCCAATGGCGATGCATACCCGCATCCAAATCCTGCCCGCCGCGCCTTTCGATGGAAAGCCAATCCACCATATCAGGCCGAGCTCCGGGTGTGGGTTCTTCGCCACCCATGCGCGCAAGCATGGCGCGCCAGGCACCCAGCGGCATCAGCAGCCGGCGTTCGAGGGAACCGCAAATCGCCTCAATCCGCAGCCGGTCATTGGCTTCAATCTCGGCAGCTTCATCTTCCATGCGCGCGAGCAGCTTTTCGCGCAAATGCCGCACTGGCGCTTCCAGGCGTTGCAGGGCACGCTCAAGCGCGCTGGCGATTTCCGCCATCTCCGAATTCAGCGGGAAAAGATCACATTCCGCATCGTAAAGCCCGGCTTCCTCAGCGGCGGCATTACGCGCGCGTACCTGCCGGCGCACCGCGCGCAAAAACGCCTCAGCCGGATTGGCGGGGGCGCCCACCAAATCAACCGCGCCTTCTTCGTTCAGTCGGCCAGACCAACCGCCTGCGGGCAAGGCGCGCGCCGCTTGCAAAGCCGCTTCCAAGGGTGCCTGCAATTCCGGCTTTTCGCCGACCAATTCCTCCAGGCGCCGCTTGAGCCCGCGCGCACGGGAACGCCCGCCTTCCGCGCCCAAAATCCAACGCCGCAGCTCCGCCATCTCAGCCCCGGTCAGATCAGCGGAAAAGGCACTATCTGCGGCGTCGAACAGATGGTGCCCTTCATCAAACACCAGACGCAAAGCGCGACCATCCTCACCACCACCGAGTGCGGCTTGGATCATCACCAGCGCATGATTAGCAATCACAATCGAAGCGCCGCGCGCGCGGCGGATGGAATGTTCGACGAAGCATTTGCGATAATGCGGGCAAGCAGCGTGGATGCATTCGCCGCGCCGATCAGCAAGCGGCATGATTGTGTTGGTGCCGAATAATTCAGAAAGCCAGCCAGGGAAATCGCCGCCAAGCAAATCGCCATCGCGCGTCGCGGCCGCCCAGCGCGCCACCAGGCCAAGCGCCACCCCCTGCCCCGGCATGGCGGAAAAACCCAGCGCATCTTCAAGGTTCAAGAGGCACAGATAATTTTCGCGCCCCTTGCGCAGCACCACGCGGCGGCGGCGTTCTTCAGGATCAGGGAAAAGTCGTGCGGTTTCTTGATCAATCTGGCGTTGCAGATTGCGGGTAAAAGTGGAAATCCAAACCGGCGCGCCATTGCGTTCCGCCCAAAGACTGGCCGGCGCCACATAGCCGAGTGTCTTGCCCGTGCCCGTGCCGGC
>CAMCZJ010000092.1 GCA_945886995.1 Asaia bogorensis | reverse complement strand
CTCATCCTCATCGGCGCCACTCATGGGGTGAAAAGCGCCTCCTGAGCGGCTTCCCAACTCGCGCGGTCAGGGGCGCAGATCAGCCCGCCGCTGGTCAGATGCGGGCCGTAATCGCTGCCATCGAAGCGCGCGGAATGGCCGCCGGCTTCCCGGTGCAGCAGCCAGCCAGGCGCATGATCCCAGGGCATCAGCTTGTTATAGACCAGTAGATGCGCATGCCCGCCCGCCGCCAGCCGATATTCATGCGCGGCACAGCGATAGGAAACCGTGCCCGCCAGGCGCGGCAACCGGCTGGTCACGCGGGTCTTCAGGGGCTCCGGCATGTAACCCCATGAAATTGCGGCCACCATGTCACCCGGCGCGGCGGGCGCGGCCACGCGCAAATCTGCAAAACGGCGCCCTTCCCCATCCGCGAGCCAAGCCCCCTGCCCGCGCAAGGCTATCGCCGTGTCATCACCCAGCGGGTCATGGATCCAGGCGCCTACGATCTCACCCCGCCTGATGGCTGCCGCCATGCAGCCGAAAAGCGGCACGCCGGCGGCGAAATTCGCTGTGCCATCCACCGGGTCCACCACAAAGGCAAGTTCCGCATCCGCCAGCCGGTCGAGCAATGAAGGATCAGCCGCGGTCGCTTCCTCCCCCACCACCACACAGCCGGGGAAAAGCTTTTCAAGCCCGGCGGTGATCACGCGCTCGGCGGCCTCATCCGCATCGGTCACCAGATCAAGCGGGCCGGTTTTGCTTCGCACCGCATCGGCGCTCAGGCGGCGAAAGCGCGGCAGGATTTCCGCCCGCGATGCCTCACGCAACAGCAAGGCCAGATCGGCGGCTTGCGAGGCTGAAATGCTCATTTCTGCCCCCGGCTTTCGAACCGCGCCCGATCCATGGGCGAAAGCCGCACTTTTAGGCGCACCGCATCATCAGCATCCTGGCGTTCCAGCACCTCGCCATGGGCGTGCAGCCAGGCGATGGCGGCACCATCGGAAGGCGGCAGGGCGACATCAATCATGACAAGCTGCGCCGAAAGCCGCGCATCAATCGCCGTGCGCAGCGCGGGCAACCCTTCCCCGGTCAGTGCCGAGACCGCCACCGCATCGGGGCTGCGGCGTTCCACGGAATCAATCCCGCCCAGAAGATCAGCCTTGTTCAACACTTCCACCACGCGGTCGGGCCAAGCCTCATCCAAGGTAGCATCCGCGCCATCGGCCATGGCTTCCAGTACGCCCAACACATCGGCGCGCTGCGCCGCGCTATCGGGGTGCGCAATGTCGCGCACATGCAAAATCAGATCAGCGGCGGCGACTTCTTCCAAAGTGGCGCGGAAGGCTTCCACCAGCTGTGTCGGCAAATCGGAAATGAAGCCAACCGTGTCTGAAAGGATCACATTGCGCCCGGATGGCAGCTTGATCGCGCGCATGGTGGGATCAAGGGTCGCGAATAACTGATCCTGCGCGTAAACCCCCGCCCCCGTCAGCGCATTGAACAGCGTTGACTTGCCGGCATTGGTGTAGCCCACCAGCGCCACCACCGGGTAAGGCACGCGTTCCCGCGCGCGGCGATGCAGGCCGCGAGTCCGCCGCACCTGATCCAATTCGCGCTTGAGCCGCACGATGCGGTCCCCAATCAGCCGCCGGTCAATTTCAATCTGGCTTTCCCCTGGGCCCCCAAGGAAGCCGAAGCCCCCGCGCTGGCGTTCCAGGTGCGTCCAGGACCTAACGAGCCGCGTGCGCTGATATTCCAGATGCGCGAGTTCAACCTGCAAGCTGCCTTCGCGCGTGCGGGCCCTTTCGCCAAAAATTTCGAGGATCAAACCGGTGCGATCAATCACCTTGCAGCCCCAGGCACGTTCCAGATTGCGCTGCTGCACTGGGCTGAGCGCGGCATCCACAATCACCACGCCCACCTGCTGGTCGTGCAGCGCCTTCTTCTCCATCTCCACCTGGCCTTCGCCCATCAGGGTGGATGGTCGCCTTTCGCGGAGCGGATGGATCGCGGAATGGACGATGGTGACACCAATGGAAGCGGCAAGGCCTATCGCCTCCGCCAGCCTTGCTTCGGCGGCACGCTTCCCACCCACATCGCCAATGGCGCTGCGTGCGGGCTTTTCGAAGGGAAGGATGACGGCGGCGCGGGTGGGGCGCCCGACGCCCGCTTCAGTTTCCGCCGTCAGAAATCACCTCACGCTGCAAGGTCAGGCGTGTCTCGGAAGCCGGCACGCCCGGCGCTGCGGTACCAGGCGCCGCCGGCACGCCATCAAACAGCGAAATCGGCGCACCCGGCATGACAGTGCTGATCGCATGCTTATAGACAAGCTGCGTATGGCCATCGCGGCGCAGCAGCACCGAGAAATTATCAAACCAAGTGATGATGCCCTGAAGCTTTACGCCATTCACCAGGAATACCGTGACCGGCGTTTTGGATTTGCGAACGTGATTCAGGAACACATCCTGCACGTTCTGGGACTTTTCAGCGGCCATGGGACCGGTCCTTCTTTTTGCTGGTCACCGACCAGACGCGGACCGGCGAAAACCATTTCCGGCCGCCGGCAACGCTTACAATGCCATGTCAGGCTGGTTTGACAAGTGACGAAAGCGCAACCGCCAATTCATCACAATTTACAAAGACTTGATCTGCCCCGGTAGCCCCAATACCGCCATCATGCGCCGCATCGCCCATCAGCACGGCGCGCACACCAGCCGCACGCGCCGCCTGCATATCAAGCGCGGTATCGCCGACATACCAGATATCCGGCGCGGGGCTGAGGCCAAGGGATTGTAGCGCCATGAAAATGGGCGCTGGGTTGGGTTTGTCGGCGGCTGCATCGCCCGCGCCAATCAGCGGGCCGAAATGCCGATCCCAACCCAAATGCACTGCCTCGGCGCGCAGCAATGGCCCTTGCTTGTTGGAAACCACGCCCATCGGTAGGCGCCCTGCCCCGGCTTCAAGTGCCGCCGCTGCGCCGGGCATCGGCGTCAGCACCTGCAAATGGCAGGCGCGCACTTCAGCGTAGAAGATATCGCGCGCCCTTTCCCATTCGGCGCCGAATAATTCCGGGAAGCTTTCGCGCAACGCGCGGCGCACATTGGCAAGCACCTGCGTCCGATCCCAAAGCGGCAGGCCAAATTCCCGGAAGGCAGCATTCAGCCCGGCCTCAATCGCGGCCCAGCCATCAACCAGCGTATTATCCCAATCAAACAGAATGGCGCGCGGCGGAGTGTGCTTCATGCCGCGTTGCGCATCGCCCCCTTCACATGGCGCGCGAAAATCTCAAACAGCTTGCGCACCACGGGGCCGACCTCACCATCGCCCACCGGCGCGCCATCAATCTTGGTAATGGGCTTCACGAAGGAGGTGGCGGAGGTGATGAAAGCCTCCCGCGCTCGGCGCAATTCTTCCATGGAAAAGGCGCGTTCTTCAAAGGCAATGCCGGTATCCTGCAATTCCGCCATCAGCGCGGCACGGGTGCAGCCGGGCAGGATGGCGTCACTCAAGGGGCGGGTGCGGATGGTGCCGGCCTCATCCACAATCCAGAAGCTGGTCGCCGCGCCTTCGGTCACCATGCCGGAGGCTTCGTCAAACAGCACCGCTTCAATGGCGCCCTTTTCCCGCGCCGCCTGCCGCGCCAGGCAATTCGGCAGCAGATTGACAGTTTTGATATCGCAGCGCGCCCAGCGGAGGTCGGGCATGGTAATCGCCGCCGCCCCCCAGCGATCCACATTGGTCGGATAAGGCGCGATGCGCTTCACCGTCACCACTAAAGCGGGCGCAATGGGCTTGGTCGGGAAGGCATGATCACGCCGCGCAACGCCGCGGGTGACTTGCATGTAAAGCAGGCCCTCAGTCACGCGGTTGCGCCGCGCCACTTCGCGCAGCACCATCCGAAGCGAGGCGCGCGGCATGGGCATGGGAAGCTGGATTTCGCGCAAGGAGCGTTCCAGGCGGCTCAGGTGCAAATCCTCATCAATGAAACGGCCATTGAACAGATGCACCACCTCATAAATGCCATCGCCGAATTGATAGCCGCGATCTTCAATATTCACCGACGCATCGGGTTGCGGCACATATCGGCCATTCACATAGGCGATGCGCGACATGGGACTACCTCAGGCAATGGGGGTTGAAGGCGTGCGGTCTTCCGCCTGTACGCCCAGGAATTTCAGCTTGCGGTGCAAGGCGCTTCTTTCCATGCCGACGAAATTCGCGGTGCGGCTGATATTGCCGCCAAAGCGCAGCAATTGCGCTTCCAGATATTGCCGTTCAAACACTTCCCGCGCGTCGCGCAGCGGCAAGGTCATGATCTCAGACCCGCGATCAAGCGTCAGCACGGCCGGCGCGGCAGCACCAATCTGCGGCGGCAGCATATCCGGACGGATCGGGTCCCGGATTTCGCCCGGCGCCATGATCAGCAGCCAATCAATCAGATTGCGCAATTCACGCACATTGCCCGGCCAATCATAGGCTTGCATGGCGGCCAGCGTGTCTTCCGACAAGTCGCGTGGCGCCATGCCGGTGGTTTCAATGGCGCGGGCGATGAAATGGCGCGCGAAAAGCGGCACATCTTCCCGCCTTTCCTTGAGTGGCGGGACACGGATCGGCACCACGGCCAAACGGTAGAACAAATCTTCGCGAAAACGCCCGGCAGCGATCTCGGCGGCAAGGTCGCGATTGGTGGTGGCAATCACACGCACATCCACCTTCACGCGTGTGCCGCCGCCGACACGTTCAAACCCTTGTTCCTGTAGCGCGCGCACGATCTTGCCTTGGGTTTCAAGCGGCATATCGGCCACTTCATCCAGCAATAAGGTACCGCCATGAGCACGTTCCAAAACGCCCGCGCGCCGCGTTTGTGCCTGGGGATCAGCGCCCGGCTCAACGCCGAAAAGCTCTTCCTCAAACCGGCCAGGATTAAGGATGGCGCAATTCAGCACCACGAAGGGGCCATCGGCACGGCGCGATTGAGCATGGATCATGCGCGCTGCCACTTCCTTGCCTGCGCCGGCGGGCCCGGTCAGCAGCACGCGTGAACCTGTCGGCGCCACTCTCTCAATCGCGCTGCGCAGCTGGGCAATACCGGCAGACCGGCCAAGCAGTTCCGTCTCCGGCCCCGCGCGCAGCCTAAGGTCGCTATTCTCCCGCTTCAGTCGTGCTGCTTCAAGCGCGCGTGCCAGCACCAGCAGCAGCCGATCCGATTTGAAGGGCTTTTCGATGAAATCATAGGCGCCCTGCTGAATCGCCAGCACCGCGGTTTCAATCGTGCCGTGGCCCGAGATCATCACCACCGGCACTTGCGGTTCTTCCGCATTCATCGCGGCCAGAATGCCAAGCCCATCCAGGCGCGAATTTTGCAACCAGATATCCAGGATCACCAGGGAAGGCCGGCGCGCGCGAAAGGCGGCCAGCGCCGAATCGGCATCATGGGCCTGACGTGTTTCGAATCCCTCATCGCTCAGGATGCCTTCCAGCAGCGTCCTGATATCGGGTTCATCATCAACAATCAGAATCTCATGCGCCATGCGCGACCTTGCTGCCCCTCAATTTGCTGTATGCGCCGCTTTGGCGACTGGTTCATCAGATTGCCAGGGAGACTCGCTGAGCGGCAAGACCAGCCTTGCGAGGGTACCGGGGCCTTCGGGCAGGTCTTCCAGGATAATTGAACCGCCATGGTCTTCCATGATCTTTTTCACAATGGCAAGGCCAAGCCCGGTGCCTTTTGGCTTATGTGTGACATAAGGTTCGGTCAATCTTTCGCGCGGTTCTTCCTTGGGCAGGCCAATACCATTATCGGTGACCTGGAAGGATAGCGCCCCCCCTTCCATGGTGATCCGCGTTTCAATCCGCCCTGGCTCGCCACCTTCGCGCATGGCGATGGCATCTGCGGCATTCTGCAACAGATTGGTCAGTGCCTGGCCGATCTGGCGTCGGTCACAAGGCAGCTTCAGGCCTTCTGGCCCCGGATGGTTTTCGTAAGTGACCTCAGGATGCGCATTGCGTTGCAGCACCAGCGCTTCCAGCATCAGCCGGTTGGGATCTTCTGATTTGATGACCGGTTGGGGCATGCGCGCAAAGGCCGAGAATTCATCCACCATGCGCCCGATATCTTCTACCTGCCGCACAATTGTATCCGTGCATTGGCGAAAGGTATCGGGGTCATCGGTGATTTGCCGCAAATAGCGCCGCTTCAGCCTTTCGGCGGAAAGCTGAATCGGCGTCAGCGGATTCTTGATTTCATGCGCAATGCGCCGTGCCACATCCGCCCAGGCTGCCTTGCGTTGCGCGGATTGCAATTCCGTGATGTCATCAAATGTCAGGACAAAGCCTTCAATCCGCCCGCCCAAGGTCTCCGTACCGATCCGCGCAAGCAAGGTGCGGCGCGCATTGGCCGGCCCAATCAATATCTCCGCAACCCGTGGCCGTTCCGGATTGGCCGAAGCCGCTTCCAGCAATTCCGCGAATTCGGGCGCGATCCGCGCAAAGGAAAGCCCGATCGCGGCATCCAAATCAACGCCGAGCAGCGTGCTGGCCGAGCGATTAGGCAAGGTGACGCGCCCTTCCCGATCAAGCCCAACCACCCCAGCTGAAACGCCCGACAGCACGGTTTCAGTAAAGCGCCGGCGTTCATCAATCAGGCTATAGGCATTCATCAATTCAGCGCGCTGCGCGCCAAGCTGGCTCGTCATGCGGTTGAAGGACCGCGCGAGGCGGGCGATTTCGTCATCTGCCTCCCCTTCTTCCACCTTGGTCGCCAGATCGCCGCCGCGCACGCGTTCCGCCGCCAGGATCAGGCGCGAAATCGGCCTTGCGATGCGATTGGCCATGAGCAAGCCAATCAGCACGGCGGCCAGCAGCACGAGCAAGGTGGCAATGGCAAAGATCAGGAAGAAGGTAATCTGCAGACTTCCGCGATTACGATCGAGCTGATTGTATTCATTGAAGGAAATCTCGGTCCGCCGCATATGGCCCAGAACCGAAGGATCAAGCGGGCGGCTGATGAGCAGCACCAGCCCAGGCGGGATGTTCAACTGCACCATGGCGCGGACGCGCCCTTCCTCAGCCTCACTCGGCAGCACCACAACCTCACCAGAGCGCACCGCCTCCAGCGCCCAGGCCGGCGGCAATTCCACAAGGTTCGAAATGCCAAGCCCCGCATTGGCAACCACCTGCCCCAATACGGGTTCAAAAATGATCGAACTCGTCAGGCCACGGAGAGCGGTATGCGTGGCAAGCAGCCGGGCAAAGGCCACGCCATTATCGGGCAGCAGTATCTGCGCCGCGCGGTTGAGGTCATTCGCCATGAACAGAATATCAGCGCGGATGGTATTGCGATGCTCATCCAGATAACCGCGGGAGGCAACGAGCGATGCCTCCAGCGTGTCGCGCACGCGATCACTGAACCAGGCCTGAATGCCAAGGTTGAAGAACAGCGCCGCGAAGCCCGCGACAAGCAGCGCCGGTACCGCCGCCACCACGCCAAACAACAGCACAAGCCGCACATGCAGCCGCGATCCCGCTGCGCCGCGCCGGCGTTCCAGCCACATACGCGTGAGCCGCGCGGCGAGGGAGGCAACGAGCAGCAGCAACAGCGCAATATTGGCCAGGATCACCGCTGCCAATTGCCCCGCACCCGTGGGGCCGATCGGCGTGCCGCCCGACAAGGCGGCGAAAGTGGCAAGCCCCACCCCCAAGGCAAGCAGCGCTAGGGCTATGGTGAAAACCCTGCCAGTGACGATATCCGCCAGCCGATTGAGCAGCCCGCGTGGCCGAGGCGCTTCCTGCCCCGGCACCGACGGGGTTTGGGCCAAGCCTTCGGCGGCCATGTTCAACTCATGCGGGGCTGCCGGATCATCACGCGCCACGCACCACGGGAAGTTCTAATTCCCGTAGCTTCTTGCGTAGCGTATTCCGATTGAGCCCGAGCATGGCCGCTGCCTTGATCTGATTGCCCCTTGTCGCGCTCAATGCCATCCGCAGCAAGGGGCGTTCAACCTCAGCGAGCACCCGGTCGTATAATTCCTTCACCGGCATGCCATCCTTATGGGCGGCCATGAAGCTGGCCAAATGGCGTTCCACCGCCTGTTCCAGGCTCATCGGCGCGGCCTGGCCATCGGGGCCAGCAACCGGCGCGGCTTCGGCCAATTCCGCCGCGACCGCATCGGCGCCGATCACTTCTTGCGGATAAAGCGCCGCCATGCGGCGCATCAGGTTTTCCAATTCACGCGCATTGCCGGGCCAGGCATGGGCCTTCAGGGCTTCCAACGCATCGCTCGCCAATTGCTTGGAAGGAAGGCCAGACGAGCGGGCGCGGTCCAGAAAATGCCGCGCCAGCAAGGGAATATCCTCAAGCCTTTCACGAAGCGGCGGCAGGCGGATCGGCACCACATTCAGGCGATAGAAAAGGTCTTCGCGGAATAGCCCCTGGCGGATTTGGTGGCGCAAATCGCGATGGGTGGCCGCCACGATCCGCACATTGGCCTTGATGGGCTGGCGCCCACCGACAGTGGTGAATTCGCCCTCCTGCAAAACGCGGAGCAAGCGGGTCTGTGCTTCGGGCGGCATATCGCCGATTTCATCCAGGAACAGCGTACCGCCGGCAGCCTGTTCAAAACGGCCAATGCCACGATTGAGCGCGCCGGTGAAAGCGCCGCGTTCATGGCCGAAAAGCTCGGCTTCGATCAATTCGCGCGGGATCGCCGCCATATTGATGGCGACAAACGGCCCGGCGCGGCGCTTGCCGTAATCATGCAAAGCACGGGCGATCAATTCCTTGCCGGTGCCGCTTTCCCCAGTGACCATCACTGTCAGGTCAGTGGTCGTGAGCCGCGCCACCGTGCGGTAGATTTCCTGCATGGCGGTTGAACGCCCAATCAGGGGCAGTTTCTCGCCTTCACCTTCCTCGGGCGGGGGCGCATCAGGGGGCGCGGCCAAGGCGCGTTCCACCGTGCCCAGAACTTCCTTCAAATCAAAGGGCTTGGGCAAATATTCAAAAGCGCCACGTTGGGTTGCCTTGATGGCGGTGGCGAAGGTGGATTGCGCGCTCATCACAATAACGCGCATCTCGGGGCGCACGCGGCGGATGCGCGGCACCAGATCAAGGCCGTTTTCATCCGGCATGATCACATCGGTGATCACCAGATCGCCTTCCCCATCCTCCACCCAGCGCCATAAGGTGGAGGCTGAGGAAGTGGCGCGCACCTGATACCCGGCGCGTCCCAAAGCCTGGCTCAAGACAGTGCGGATGGCGCGATCATCATCGGCAATCAGGATGGTACGGGATTCGTTCATGATGCGCTCTCCTGCCAACCGGCCGGGGGCGCCGGCATGGAAAGTCTGAATTGTGTGCGGCCCGGGCGGCTATCGCATTCGATCAGCCCCCCAAGATCTGTCACCAGCTTCGCCACCAGCGCGAGACCAAGCCCCTGCCCGCCGCGCTTGGTGGAAACGAATGGCTCAAACAGCGTCGCCTGGATTTCCTCAGGGATACCTGGGCCATTATCGCGCACCGTCACCAGCAAGGGCAGATGCACCCGCTCAGCCGAGGTCGGCACGGCAATTCGCACGCCATGCTGATAGGCGGTAGCGAGCACGATTTCCCCATGGATCGGGTCCACCGCTTCGGCGGCGTTTTTCACCAGATTGAGGATGATCTGCACCAATATGTCGCGATTGCCCCAAACCGCCGGCAATGACGGGTCATATTCCTCAGATATCTTGAGATGCGCGGCAAAGCCCGTTTGCGCAATGCGCCGCACATGATCCAGCACTTGATGAATATTGACCGGGCCCAATTCCACGGGCCGTTCGGAGAAAATATCGAAGCGATCTACCAGGCCGCGAATGCGGTCCACCTCATCCTGAATGAGCAGGCAAAGCTCCTTATCCGCTTCCGGCGCATTCTGTTCCAGCAATTGCGCCGCACCGCGAATGCCGGAAAGCGGGTTCTTCACCTCATGCGCCAACATCGCCGCCATGGCAGACGCACCACGCGCCGCGCCCCGGAAGCTGAGCTGCCGGTCGAGCATTTGCGCGGTTGACCCATCCTGCAAGGTCAGCACCACAGCGCCTTCAATTTCATGCAAAGGCGCGCCATGGACGGATACGCCACGGCGATTGATACGCGGGCTTTCCAGCAAAAGATCGTAATCGGAAACGGGTGAATCAAAACGCCGAATTTGCGCGAGAACGGCAAAGACACGGTTATCCGGCGGCAGGATGTCACTCAGCTTCAATTGGCAGAGCGCGCCTGCAGAAAGTTTGAAGAATTGCTCGGCGGCACCATTGGCAAAGGTAAAGCGGTCCTCAGCATCCAGCACAACCGCTGGCACCGGCAGGGCGGCCAGCACAACTGCGCTATCAGGCCGCGGCATGCTGCGGTTGGCGCTGGGAATACTCGCGCGCGCATTCATGCCGCAATCTGCCCTTCCCCGGCTTCGCGGAAGGCATCGCGCACGGCAGTGACCCCCTTTTCAATCAGCGGATCAAAGAAGCCATCAATCAGGCCATGCACCGCTTCCGCCGTGGTCGCGTGATTGACTGCCACGCGAAATTCCGCCGAACCAGGCAAGCCCTTGGAATACCACGCGACATGCTTGCGTGCGATCCGAATACCAGGCTCCGTGCCGTGGTGTTCCAGCATAAGCGCGTAATGTTCCAGCAGGATGCGCTTTTGCTCGGCGAGGCTTGGTTCCTCCGCGCGGATGCCATGCATCAGATGGGCAGCGACCTGTCCAAGCAGCCAGGGCCTTCCATAGGCGCCGCGCCCGATCATCACGCCATCGGCGCCGGATTGGCCGAGCGCTTCCTCGGCATCCTCAATGGACAGGATATCGCCATTGGCAATCACGGGGATCTGCACCGCTTCCTTCACGCGGCGAATGAAGGCCCAATCGGCCTGGCCCGTATAGAATTGCTGGCGCGTGCGGCCATGGATGGTGACCAGACGAATGCCGCAGGCTTCCGCGATGCGGGCCAGATTGGGGGCATTCAGGCTGTTATGGTCCCAGCCCA
>CAMCZJ010000091.1 GCA_945886995.1 Asaia bogorensis | reverse complement strand
AAGCTGCGCCAGATTATGCGCTATCTGGGCACTTGCGATGGCAATATGGATGAGGGGTCGCTGCGGGCCGATGTGAATGTTTCTGTTCGTAAGGCCGGAGAGGGTTTTCGCACGCGCTGCGAAGTGAAGAATGTGAATTCCATCCGCTTCGTCATGCAGGCGGTGGAAACCGAAGCGCGTCGCCAGGTTGAGGTGTGGGAATCAGGCGGCACGGTTGATCAGGAAACGCGGCTGTTTGATACGGGGCGCGGCATTACGCGTTCCATGCGGTCAAAAGAAGATGCGCATGATTACCGCTATTTCCCGGACCCTGACCTACCACCGCTGGTGATTGATGCTGCCTGGGTGGAAGGGCTGAAGGCCGCGCTGCCGGAACTGCCCGATCAGCGCCGCGCGCGGTATGTGCGCGATTACGGCATCACGCCTTATGATGCGCATGTGCTGACGCTGGAACGCGAAACTGCTGCCTATTACGAGGCCGTCGCCAAAGGCCGCGATGCGAAGCAGGCCGCGAATTGGGTGATGGGTGATCTTTTCGCCGCCATCAACCGCACCAAAAGCTCCATCGCGGAACCGCCCGTGAGTGCTGCTGATCTTGGCGCGCTGCTTGATCTGATGGCTGACAACACGCTTTCCGGCAAATTGGCCAAGGAAGTGTTTGAAGCCATGGTGGAAACAGGCCGCGCGCCTGGCGCCATTGTGGAAGAACGCGGCCTGAAGCAGGTGACGGATACCGGCGCGATTGAAGCGGTGATTGACCAGGTGCTGGCCGCCAATGCCGATAAGGTCGCGGAATATCGTTCCGGCAAGGACAAGCTGTTTGGCTTCTTTGTCGGCCAGACCATGAAGGCCATGCAGGGCAAGGGCAATCCTGCGCTGGTCAATGATGTGCTGAAGCAGAAGCTTTCGTGAAAACGCGCGTCGCTCGGGAAAAGAACCTGTCCGATGCGCGATGGCGCATCCGACAGGTTCTAACAACATAGTTTGAGCGCATTTTCCGAGTCGCCAAGCAATACTGCTTGGCTTGAAAATGCTTAGCCCCCCCGCGCGGCGCTGCGCAATTCCTCAGCGAAATCGGCGCGTTTTTGGTGGATGGAGGCGATCACGCGCCCCATCGGCACGCCGAGCGACACCAGCGCCGCTTCGGATAATTGCAGGCTCGCTTCAATCGTCTCCGGCACGGTCTCACTCACCCCTTGCGCATAAAGATGGCGCGCATGCGCAGCATCCCGCGCGCGGGAGATGATGGGTAAATCCGGCCGCTCTGCGCGAATGGCGCTGACGATCTTATCTATTTGCGGCGCGAGGTTGATGGTGATGATGACGCTCCGCGCCGAAGCCAGACCACAGGCTTGCAGAAAGGCCGGGCGCGCGGCATCGCCGAAAAACACGCCCTCTCCCGCGCGGCGGGCGCGGGCCACCGTGGCGGGGTCACTATCCACCGCGATCTGACTGAGGCCATGTTGGCGCAGCAGCGCCGCGACGGTTTTGCCGACGCGCCCATAGCCGATGATGATGGCATGCCCCTGCTGTGCTTCAGGCAGGGCTTCCAGCGCCGGGTCCCTGGGCCGCGCTTCTTCCAGCAGCGGTGCCAGGCGTCGCGCCAGCGCAGATAGCAGCGGCAGCAGCGCCATGGTCAGGCTGATCGCCGCCAGGGTAAAGGCGGCAAGGCCTGGTTCAATCAGCGCAAGGCCAGTCGCGAGCCCAAGGCCCACAAAGGCGAATTCGCCGCCAGGGCCAAGCAGCAGTGCCGCTTCCAAAGCCGCCGCGCGGGTCAGCGCGAAATACCGTGCCAAGGCGTAAACAATGCCTGCCTTGAGCAGCACCAGGCCGAGCGTGAGGCCAAGCAGCAGCACGGGTTCACGCATCACAGCGCGGAAATCAATGCTCATGCCGACACTGAAGAAAAAAATGCCAAGCAGCAGGCCCTTGAAGGGTTCAATTGTCGCCTGTACCGCGCGGCGATATTCGGTTTCGGCCAACAACAGCCCGGCCACAAAGGCGCCAATCGCCATGGAAAGCCCGGCCTTGGCAGCCATGATGCCGGTTGCGACAATCACGAACAGCACGGCGGCGATAAAGAGTTCTTCCGAACGCTGGCCGCCCACCAGCCGGAACAAGGGGCGCAGCACCACGCGCCCCACCAGCACAATCACCGCCAGCACGAGCAGCGCCTGCCCCAAGGCGATGGCGATGCTGAGCAGAACGGAGCTGCCACCCTTGGCGCCAAGGATGCCGATAAAGATCAGGATGGGCACCACGGCCACATCCTGCGCGAGCAGGACGGAAAAACTGGCGCGCCCGCCGCTTGTCAGCAGCCTTTCCTGCTGCGCCAGCAATTCCAGCACAATCGCGGTGGATGAAAGTGCCAAGCA
Organism: Asaia bogorensis; assembly: GCA_945886995.1. Lineage (GTDB taxonomy): Bacteria > Pseudomonadota > Alphaproteobacteria > Acetobacterales > Acetobacteraceae > Neoroseomonas > Neoroseomonas bogorensis_A. The sequence continues at coordinate 8,816 of CAMCZJ010000091.1, read as the reverse complement.
GGCCGCCAGCACCGCGGCAATCCCTGGCGTGAAGCCCAGCGCCAGCCCAATCAGGCTAATGGCCACAAAGCTGATCGCCATTTGCAGCCCGCCCAGGCCCAGCACCAGCCGGCGCATGGCCTTCAGGCGATCATAGGAAAGTTCAAGCCCAATCAGGAACAGCAGAAAGACAACGCCAAGCTCCGCAATCGCGGTGACGCTTTTCGCATCAATCACCGTGAACCAATAAAGCAGCGGGTATTCATTGATGAAGGACCCAAGCGCGAGCGGCCCCAACAGGGCGCCTGCCCCCAAATAGCCAAGCACAGGGCTGACTCCGACACGGCGCAATAGGGGAACGATTACACCCGCCGTGCCAAGCACGACCAGCGCATCGCTATAGGCCTGGAAATTGATTCCCTCAGCCACCCCGGCAGCCCCATTCTTTCTTGCTGAATCCAGATATGGGGTTGCGATGGTATTTTTGGGGCAGTAGCGCGCTAATTCTTCAATAAGGTAGCGTAACGTGTGGGATCAAAGCCAATCAGCAGCGCATCACCCTTGGTCAGCACCGGGCGCTTGATCATGCTGGGTTGTGCCAGCATCAGTGCAAGCGCGCGGGCTTCATCCAGCCCTTGCTTCTGATCATCGGGTAATTTGCGAAAGGTCGTGCCGGCGCGGTTCAGCAGCGCCTCCCACCCCGCTTTTCGCACCCAGGCTTGCAGCATGGCGGGCGTGATGCCGGCGGCTTTATAGTCATGGAAGTGATGGGCAATGCCCTCAGCTTCCAGCCAAGCGCGCGCCTTTTTCATGGTGTCGCAATTCTTGATGCCATGGATGGTGATGGTCATGCCGCGAAATCCCCCTGCCCGACCGCCCCGCGATACCAGCCTTGCGCGAAGCCGCCAATCGCGCCAGCCTCAGGCACACCCCCCAGGAGCATCCGCATGAGCAGCACGAGCGAATACACGCCCCCCAAGGTCTGGACCTGGAACAAGGCCAATGGCGGGCGCTTTGCCAATATCAATCGCCCCATCGCCGGCCCGACAGAGGACAAGGAATTGCCGGTGGGTCGCCACCCCTTGCAGCTTTATTCGTTGGGCACCCCCAATGGCCAGAAGGTGACGATCCTGCTGGAGGAGCTTTTGGCGCAAGGCCACACAGGCGCTGAATATGATGCCTGGCTGATCCGCATTGGAGAAGGCCAGCAATTCGGCAGCGGCTTTGTGGATGTGAACCCGAATTCGAAAATCCCAGCGCTTCTGGACCGCAGCGGGCCAAAGCCCATTCGCGTTTTCGAAAGCGGTGCGATCCTTGTTTATCTGGCGGAGAAATTCGGCGCCTTCCTGCCAATAGACCCCGCTTCGCGCGCTGAATGCCTTTCCTGGCTATTCTGGCAGATGGGCAGCGCACCTTATTTGGGCGGTGGCTTTGGGCATTTCTACGCCTATGCGCCGGTGAAGATTGAATACGCGATTGACCGCTTCGCGATGGAAACCAAGCGGCAATTGGATGTGCTGGACAGGCGCCTAGCCGAAAGCCCCTATCTGGGTGGTGATGACTACACCATCGCCGATATCGCTGTCTGGCCATGGTATGGCGGCTTGGTCCGGGGCTATCTTTACGGCGCGGCGGAATTTCTGAGCGTGCATGAATACAAAAATGTGCAGCGTTGGGCAGAGGCGATCTTCGCCCGCCCCGCCGTGAAGCGCGGGCGCATGGTCAACCGCGTGACCGGAGAGGCCGCCGAACAATTGCATGAACGCCATGAAGCAAGCGATTTTGAGACAAAAACCCAGGACAAGCTGGCCGGCGGCGGTTGACGCCCCAAGGCTTTCTGGACAAGGTCCGCCCAAATGGCAGGCGGACCTTGAAAAAACCTCGCATCTATATTGATGGCTATAACCTCTCGCTCCAGCAGGGCACGGGGGTTGCGACCTATGCGCGCAATCTTTCCTTTGCGCTGCGCGACCTTGGGGCCGAAGTGGGGGTGCTTTACGGTGGGCAGTCCAAGGCCGTCAGCCGCAACCCGATTCTGCGCGAAGTCTCCTTTTTTGATGGTCCGCTGGAAGGCCGACCCAGGCTCAAGGACATGCCGCGCAATATCCTCCGCGCGCTTTCCCTGCCCTTCGGGGAGATTGCAACAAGGGTGCCCGTCAGCGGTCACGTGATCCGCGAAACGATGCAAAATCGCTTGCCCCATTTCGATCATATCTGGAATGTGAAGGGACTTTACGACAAGCAAAGGATTGCTGCGAAACTGACTGCCGGGCGCGTCCCGATCCATTTCCTGGAACGCCCGGAAGTGATGCATTGGACCTATCCGCTCGCACTACGCGCCGTTGGTGCGCGCAACATCTATACATTGCATGATCTTGTGCCGCTCAGGCTGCCTTATGCGACGCTCGACAATAAGCGGGTCTATTTCCGTCTGATCAATCACATCACGAAACACGCCGACCATTTGGTGACCGTGAGTGAGGCTTCCAAGAAGGACATCATGAGTTTCTTCGGTGTGCCCGAAGAACGGATTACGGTGACCTATCAGGCCGTGGATATTCCATTGTTTTTACGCAACAAACCGGTGCACGAGGTGAAGGGCGAAATCGAAGGTAATTTCGACATCCCCTTCAAAGGCTATTTCCTCTATTTTGGCGCGCTTGAACCGCGCAAGAATTTAACCCGCATGATTGAAGCGCATCTTGCTTCAGGCGTTACGGAACCCCTGGTGATTGTGGGCAAAAAGACCTGGCGCCGAAAGCGGGATTTGCGTGCTCTTGCCCAGCATGACAGGCTTCTTTCATCATTCGACAAGAACGCCGTTGGCGGCGCCTTGTCGCGCATCATCCAGCTTGAATATCTGAGCTTTCCGCTGCTGGTGAGCCTGATCCGCGGCGCCAAGGCCGTATTGTTTCCATCGCTTTACGAAGGCTTCGGCCTGCCCGCGCTTGAAGCCATGACTTTGGGCACACCCGTGCTGACATCAAACACATCTTCCATGCCGGAACTGGTGGGCGATGCCGCGCTTCAGGTGGACCCTTATGACACTCAAGCGCTGGTGGAAGGCATTCGCGCTCTGGCTGGGGATGAAGCGCTGCGCGGCCGCCTTTCTGAAGCCGGCCCCGCACGCGCGGCGCGGTTTTCCGTTGAGAATTACCACGCAAGGCTGGCAGAGCTTTACGGGCGCTTCGTTCAACTTCCTTGAGAAGTACAGCGTGACAAAGAAAAAGGGCGCCTTGCAGCGCCCTTTTGATGTCTTCCGACAGAAAGCCGCCGGCCTACCGAAGAATGATTTCTACGCGGCGGTTCTGCGGTTCCCGCACGCCATCGGCGGTCGGCACCAGGTTGTTTTCTTCGCCGAAGCCGCGCGTGACGATTTCATTCCGCGGCACGCCACGGCGCACCAGTTCAGCCGCCACCGCATTCGCGCGGCGGATCGAAAGTTGCATGTTGTACTCCGCCGGACCGGAACGATCCGTGAAGCCATTCACCTCAAGGCGCGTGACACCTTGGCCGCGGGACGATGCCGCTTCACCAATGACCTGCCGGGCGCGGTCGGTCAAATCCGCCTTGCTCCAATCAAAGAATACAAGAAAGGTTCGCGCGGCCGCGACGGGCGCGGCGGCGACAACTGTTGGTGCGGCATTGAAGGCATAGCGGAGGCCAAACAGAATGGATTGGTTGGTGTTGTCCACTTCCGCATCGGCGGGGTTGATCACACCATCCACCGTATTGCGGCGAAAACTATGGCCGGCCGTTGTCAGGAAACGATATTCAGCTGTCAGGTTCAGCCCAGGCACGGAAGCAATTGGCAAGGAAACGCCGGCAATCAACTGCCCCCCAGCCGCGCCAGCAGTCCCCTGATAGGTGTTGTCATTTGAGCGGCTTACCCGGTAACCAACATCGGAATATTGATGCCAGATATAGCCGGCACCGGCACCGATATAGGGCGAAATGCCGCCAAGCGCGCCGCCAAGGTCAATATCATAAAGGACATTGGCCATGACGCCGTAGCTATAGGCCGTGCCCATGGCGCCCGACTGCTTCCGCCCAGACAGCGTATTCTCAGAAACTGCATTGCGCCGATAACTGCCTTCAATTTCGGCGCGGAGACCATTGCCATAGCCCCAGCCGAGGCTGAGTACCCCACCAAAACCCCATTCAAAATCAACACTTTCCCCCTGCAAAGCCGTCCTGTCCACGCCATAAGTGCCAGTGATATCTGTGCCTTCAAGGGAGTTGGCACCGAAGCCGCCACCCACGTAAAGCCCGCTTATCGGCTGGGCCTCCGCCAGTAGGGGCAATGAAAGAATAGCCGCCGCGGCCAGCGCGTATTTCTTGATGGTCATGGAAGGCCCTGCGAGCCTTTCCGTATCAATAAAGGATCAAACTTCACAACTACGTTATCTATTTGGTGCGATCAGATCAAGAACCTAACGATAGCGCCTGAACCCTAAGGGCAATTAATCGCCGTGATGGATCCAACGCAACGGCATGGGTCACATAACCAGCAAAGAAAAAGAGGACACCTTGCGGTGCCCCCTCAATTCTACCGATAGAGGATCTTCCTGAATTACTTCAGGATGATTTCCACGCGGCGGTTCTGCGGTTCACGCACGCCATCGGCGGTCGGCACCAGGTTGTTTTCTTCGCCGAAGCCACGGGTCACGATTTCATTCCGCGGCACGCCACGACGCACGAGCTCAGCCGCCACCGCATTCGCGCGACGGACAGAAAGGCCCATGTTGTAGTCAGCCGGGCCGGAACGGTCCGTGAAGCCGTTGACTTCAATGCGGGTCACGCCCTGGCCACGAGCAGAAGCGGCTTCACCGATGATCTGGCGGGCACGGTCCGTCAGGTCCGCCTTGCTCCAGTCAAAGAACACCATGAAGGTGCGGGCAGTGGCCATCGGTGCCGCAGCAGTAGCAACAGCCGGCGCGGCGTTGAAAGCATAGCGCAGGCCAACGAGGAGCGAGTGGTTCATATTGTCCACATCAACATCGGCCTTAAGCTTCTCGCCATTCACGGTGTTGGAGTCTAGGTTATGACCAGAAGTCATCATAAACCTATACTCAGCTGTCAGAGCCAAGCCCGGAACCGATGAGATGGGCATCGAGAGCCCAACAATGGCTTGACCACCAAAAGCGCCGGAAGTTCCGTTGTAAAAATCGCCATCCGTGCTGTTCACTTTGCTGCCAACATCCTTGTAGTCCTGCCAGATGTAGCCGCCGCCGATACCTACATACGGCGTTAAGCCGCCCAAGGCATTACCCAAATTAATATCATAAATAAGGTTCAACATGGCACCGTAGCTGGTAACAGTGCCGTTTGTGCCAGACTGGGTGCGGTTTTCGAACTTATATGAATCCACGTCGTTCGAGCGATAGTTGCCCTCGATTTCCGCGCGGAGACCATTGCCGAAACCCCAACCAAGGCTGAGTACACCCACATACCCCCAGCTAAACTCAGCACTTGTACCCTGAAGGCGCTCAGCACCACCGTCCCAAGTGCCTGTCATATCTGTCTTGTCGAGGTAATTCGCACCGAAGCCCGCGCCAAGATAAAGCCCGCTCACCGGCTGGGCCTGCGCCAGCACCGGCAGCGCTACCACCGCCGCAGCGGCCAGAAGGGTCTTTTTAAAGGTCATTGTCTTTCCTCATCTCTGTTGCGGAAACACAGACTCGATAACCGAATCAGTCCCGCATTCACCATTTCTCTTTAGCATGAATTAGCGCCGATGCGACGCTGGAATGGGCATTCCACCCCGCCCGTGTCGCATCGGTCACCTACTGTGGCAAATTTGCAATGCCCCGCGCACCTGCCCGCCTGCAACCAGGGCGCTAGCCCCGCCCATTGACTCCCACCCTGCCGATGACTGAGCCTTCGCCGAAAACAGCCATCAGGAGGAAGCGATGCCGGAGGGAAGCACCACCCCCGCCCCCAATATCTCGCCCATGGAAATGGAATCCTATGTCGCCCGCTTCCACAAGCTCCACGGGTCAGAGGAAGCGTTTGTGGATTCCCGCCTTGACGGTGCCCGGCGCTTCAAGATTAACCTGATCGGCATGGGGGTGGTGGAACGAACCAGCCTGCCCGAATTGCGGCCCAATATCCCGCTGCCCGCCATCGGCTTCAATCTTGGCATGATCCAGTGCGATCCCGGCAATGGCGCTTCGCTTCATTCCCACACGACTGAGGAAGTCTTCATGCCGCTGGTCGGCCCCTGGGCGGTGACTTGGCTGAATGAGGCAGGCGAGCAGGAAATCATCCTGCAGCCCTTTGATTGTATTCACGTTCCGGTCGGCGTTTACCGGGGCTTCCGCTATGTGGGGGAAGGGCGCGGTACATTGCTGACCCTGATTGGCGGCCCTGATGCCGGCAAAGTGGCCTGGGAACCCAGCGTTCTGGCGCGCGCTGCCGCACAAGGCCTTTCCCGCAACGCGGAAGGCGAGGTTGAGGGGCTTGCGACGCCGGGGGCAGGGTCATGAAGCCGATTTTCACTCGCCGGCAGGCGCTTGGCATGGCGCTCTCGGGCGTTGCTTCCCCTGTCCTTGCGCAATCCGGTTTTCCGAATCGCGCGGTCAACATCATCGTGCCCTTTCCGCCTGGTGGCGCGACAGACCTGATCGCCCGGCCCTATGGTGCAGTGCTCCAGCGCCATTGGAACCAATCCGTGGTGCTGCAGAATCGTGGTGGCGCCGGCGGTGCGCTTGGCATGAATGCCGGGGCCATGGCGCGGCCCGATGGCTATACAGGCGTGATCGCGCATGTTTCCTATTCCTCAATCCCGGCGGCGGATGCGCTGTTTCAGCGCCCAGCATCCTTTGAACGCGCAAATCTGGCGCCCGTGGCGCTGCTGACGGCCGACCCGCTGATCATTGTCGTGAAGGCGGATGCACCCTGGCGGAATTTCCAGGAATTCGCCGAAGACGCGAAGCGCCGGCCAGGGCAAATCGCTTATGGGTCTTCAGGCCCCTATAGCGCCGTGCATCTGCCTTTTGAAATGCTGGCCCATGCCGGCGGGTTCCGGCTGAACCATGTGCCCTATTCCGGCGGCGGCCCTGCCATTACGGCGGTGCTGGGCGGGCATGTCGCGGCAACTGCAAGCACGGCAGCGGTGATGGCGCCGCAAATCCGCTCTGGCGCCATGCGGGCTTTGGTCAATACGGGGGCACGCCGGGTGGCGCTGCTGCCGGATGTGCCAACCGCGCTCGAACTCGGCCTGGCTGAGGTGGAGTTCTATCTTTGGGTCGGTATCTTCAGCCAACCGGCAACCCCGATGGCAGAGCGTGAGGCTTGGCGCCAAGCTACGGCAGCGGTCGCGAAGGATGCGGAATTGCTGCGTCAGCTTGAAACGGCGGGGCTGGAACTGGACCACCGCGACGGCAAGGCATTCCAGGATTTTCTGGATTCGGATTTCCAACGCGTGCAGGCGGCGGTGAACCGCATCGGCCGGGTGGAATAGCGCGAAGCGCATAGGGGTGGGCCGCGGCAGGCTTTGGCTGCTGCTGGCCATCCCCGCCTTTAGTGCGCTTGCCGTTCACATGCGTTCACCGGAACGGCACTAAGGTTTTGGTTGATCGCATTTTCCGAGCCGCCATGTGATTCCACTTGGCTTGAAAATACTCTAGGCTTGGTATCCTTTACGGGGTGATGTTGCGCGCATGATCGCCGATACGGTCAAGAAGCTTCTGTACCTGGCGCTTGGCGCCATGTTTGTGCAGCAGACCTTTGCTTCCATCGGTCGCACCCTGCCGCTGGTTATCGCCCCCGCGATTATCGAGGATTTGCACATAGACCCGGCGCTGGTCGGCGTTTATGTCGGTGCGGCGGCGCTCGCATCGCTGGTATTCCAGCTTGGTTGCGGCAGCTTTATCATCCGCTATGGGGCGCTCCGCATGAGTCAGGTGGCGCTGGTGTTTCTGGCGTTGGGAATGGCTTTGGCGGCGGCGGGGCCGCTGCTGTTCTTTCTGATATCTGCGATCATCGGTGGTGGCGGTGCGGCGACTTCCACGCCTGCCAGTTCGCATCTGCTCGGGCGTTATTCGCCGCCGCAACAGGCGCCTTTGGTGTTTTCGATTAAGCAGACCGCAGTGCCGGCGGGGCTTTTGCTGGCTGGGCTGCTTGGCCCCCTGATGACCTTGTATTGGGGCTGGAGTGGGGCTTTGCTGGTCACAGCAGGGGCTTGCTTCCTGTTCGCCGTGATGCTGGAACCGCTGCGTGGTGAGTTTGATTCTGACCGCGTGCCTAGCCGTAGCTTTCATTTTTCGGATTTCCGCACCACACTGGCGGCGGTGCTGAAATCCAAGGATTTGCGCGAATTGTCGCTGGCCTGCTTTGCCTTCAACGGGCTGCAAACCGCCTTCACCAGCTATTACGTGCTGTATCTGACTGCGCTGAATTACGATCTGGCAACGGCGGGGCTGATGTTCGCCATTGCCATGGTGGTTGCGGTGCCGATGCGCATCTTCTGGGGTTGGCTTGGCAGTGGCCGTGTATCGCCGCGCCGCATCATGGCGGGGCTTTCGCTTGGCATGGCCGTAAGTGCGGTGCTGATGAGCCTTTACGCTACGGATTGGTCACCCTTGCTGATTGCCACTATCGCCACGGGCATGAGCGCCACCGCCATGTCCTGGCATGGTGTGCTGTTGTCAGAAGCGGCGCGGCTGGCACCGCCCGGCATGCGGGGTGCTGCGACGGGTGGCGTGCTGTCCTTCGGCCAGGTTGGCGCCTTCATCCTGCCCGTGATCTATGCGGCGCAGCTTGCCATCACGAATAGCCATGGCGTTGGTTTCTTGCTGTGCGGCCTACCGGCGCTGGTGGTTGGCATCATCATG
>CAMCZJ010000090.1 GCA_945886995.1 Asaia bogorensis | reverse complement strand
CAGGCCGCCACGCCATCGCCACCCGCTAAATCCAGTACTACGCCGGCCAGCAAAGGCCCGACAAAGCCCCCCGCATAGCCAAACATGCTATGCAGCCCCATGGTGGCGCCACGCAGTGCGGGGTCCGCAGCCTGCACCGTGCCGGCGGTAAGCGCCGAACTATCCAGATAAATCGCCGCATTCCACAGAACGACAAAAAGCAGCACCACCCAGGGGGGCGCGCCGAAGCCAAACCCCGCCACCAGGGAAAGCGCCGCGCCGGAAAGCATAGCCAGCGCCACAATCCTATCCCGCCCAAGGCTCTCAGCCAGGCGGTTCCCGATGAGCGAACTCGCAATGCCCACCAACCCCGCGAGCGTGAACAGCACGGTCGGGCCGGGCAGCCATGCCGGCGGCGCCTGGATCAGGAAGCTCGCCGTCAGAAAGGTGACGGCCCAGGCGCGCAGTACGGCCATTTCCTGCGTGTGCACCGTATAGCCTGCGATCCATGCCATGGCGCGGCGATTGGCGAAAACCGGGCGGAAATCCAGCAAGCCGCGCCGCGCGACGCTTTTGGGTGGCGGCGCATCGGGCAGAATCAGCATGGCAATGGCGAAGGCGCCACTGGCGGCCACCCCCGCCACGAGAAAGGCAAAGCCCGGGCCCACAAGCGCATCACAAAGCCCGGCCAAGGCGAAGGAAGCGGCACCCGCAATCCCAACGCCGGCCGCATGCCAGGCGACAGCGCGCGATTGCGCCACGCCGGTCAGCGGATCAGCAATGGATTTAAGGCCGGGCATATACGCCCCCGCCCAGCCAATCCCGGCGAGCGCGCGAAAGAAAAGCCCGCTCCAAAAGCCATCAGCGAAGAAGGCAAAGCCCAGATGTGCGAGCGCCGTGGCCCCCGTGCCGATCAGATAAATCCGCCTGGCCGGCACGCGGTCTGTCAGCGAAAGCAGCACCGGCACTGCAGGCACATAGGCCGCGAAAAAAACGCCAATCAGCCAGCCCGCTTCGGTCGCGGTCAGGGACCAGCGCGCCATCATCTCTGGCAACAGCGCCGGCAGGGTGAAGGCGCCGATTTGCGTCAGGATTTGCGCCGTGACCATGGCCACAACGAAACCCCGGCTGCCGGGGGACAGGGTCATGGCGGGATTAGGCCGCAAATTGCCCCTTTCGCAAAGCCCGGCTTGATCCCCGCCGCGCCGCGCCCGATGTTACGCTGAATTGGTGGGGAGGACGCGATGCGCATGGTCGAAACCCCGGAAGCGCTCCGGGCGCTGATCGGGCAGGAATTGGGTGTCAGTGATTGGCTGGAAGTGACGCAGGATTTGATTGATCGCTTCGCCGCGGTAACCGGCGATCATCAATGGATCCATGTGGATGTGGAACGCGCCAAGCGCGAGATGCCCGGCGGCGAGACCATCGCGCATGGCTATTTGTTGCTCTCGCTTTTGCCAAAACTTGGCGCTGGCATCTACAAGCTTGCCTGGCCCACGCGGTCAATCAATTACGGCAGCGACAAGGTGCGCATCGTCAATCCGGTCAAGGCCGGCGCGCGCATTCGTCTGCGCCAAAGCCTGGTTGCGGTGGAAGATGGCGCGCCGGGCGCGCATCGCATCACCGTGCGCCAGACGCTGGAAATCGAACATGAGGCCAAGCCCGCCATGATCGCGGATACCATCCGCATGTCCTTCACCTGAAACGCAAGGAAAAAAAATGAAACTTACCTGGTTCGGCCATTCCGCCTTTCGCCTGGAATTCGGCAAGTCCGTTGTGATGATTGACCCTTTCCTGACCGGCAATCCTGCCTTTGGTGGTGATGCGGAAGCAGCCAGCGCGGGTGCGACCCATGTGTTGCTGACGCATGGCCATGCTGACCATATCGGCGATACGGCGGCCATCTGCAAACGCACCGGCGCCAAGCTTGTCACCAATTATGAACTCGCCATGTGGCTCGGCAAGCAGGGTGTCACAGCGCTTGATCCCATGAACACGGGCGGCGCCACGGATCAGGGTGAATTCACCGTGACGCTGACCCAGGCTTTCCACTCATCAGCTGAGGTTGATGCCAATGGCGTCTTCCATTGCCTGGGCCTGCCAAACGGCATTGTGGTGACGCCGAAGGACAAGCATGAACCCACCATCTATCACATGGGCGATACGGATATTTTCTCCGACATGGCGCTGATTGATGAGTTATATGCGCCAACGGTTGCGCTGGTGCCGGTGGGTGATCGCTTCACCATGGGCCCACGCGCCGCGGCGCTTTCAGTGAAGCGCTATCTGCGCAATGTCACCACCGCCATTCCTTGCCACTACGCAACCTTCGGCATGTTACTACCGGACGCCAAGGGATTTGAGGCGGAGATGGTCGGCGCCAAGGCCAAGGTGCTGGTCCCCGAAAAGGGCAAGGCGGTCAACCTGTGATCGGGCGCTGAAAGGCCGGTGCCACCTATGGGCGGGTATGGCTGGATGCATTCCAACGATACCCGCTGTGATGCGGATCAATACGCCCGCCACGCCGCGCCCGAATAAGGTCACGGGGCGCTTGGTAGGGTTTGATGGAAGGATTCTTTGATGCAGTGTGACAGGCGCGTTTTTCTGGCGGGGCTTCTTGGTCTTGGCGCCTGCTCCGGCCCGCTCGAAGTGGCAAGATTACCGGAATTCAGCAGCTTCATCTCGGTTGATGCCGTGCGGCATTCAATTGAACAGGGCGCCGATATGCTGACCAATCCGAGTCGGCTGACAGGCCAGCCTTGGGAAACGGCGCGCCTCCTTCAGGCTTTGGAATTCCTGGCGGTGGAATTACCAAATGGGCCACGGTGGAACATCATACTACCCATGGCGCAGAACGCTGTGCCAGCCGCGCGCCGCGAATGGCGCCAGGCCTTTGGCATTGCACCTGATGCGCGCGCGCAAGAAGTGATTGATAGCCTTTCGGTGCTTCGCAGCGCTTTCGCCGCGCGTAGCCTGAGCGGTGCGGTGGACGCGCTGCGCCCGCCGCTTTTCACCCCAGGCGGGCAGGAAACGCTCAATCGTCTTGGTGATCCGCCACCGCTGCCCAGAAGCAGGCGCGCCTTGTTGGATGCTCGCCTGGAATTGCAGGCCGAGGCGGGCGAACGCGGCGGGCAAAGATAAAGGCGCGCCAGCCTTCTATACCAGCGCGGCCTGCCGTTACGCGGTAGGCATGCCCCGTAGCATGTCAGCCAAAGAATATGGCGGGATGACGCAGCAAGCGCTCACGGTAAATCGAAGCGCACTGCAATGGCGGCTGAGGCAATCACCGCCTTGTCATGCGCGCCTTCTTCCGGGACATCCAAGCCGCCCTTCACAGCGCGTGCCGTGACCACGCCATAGGGCAGGGATTTGCGTACGGCTTCGATATCCACCTTGTCGGGCTGTTGCACGCCGATGGTCACTTCCACCTGCATGGTCTTGATATCAAGCCCAAGCGTGCGGATGAACGCCAAAGAGGAATGGTGCAAGGCATCCTGCACGGCGCGCAAAGCGGCCTTGGTGTAATCCCCGCCATGCAGATCATTGCCGCTGCCCATTTCAAGGATGATGCGCTTCAAGGCCATGGCCGGTCTCCCTCACACATCCAAGCGCACAATGGCGCAGCAATTGGCAATGACGGTGCTGTTGGTGCCCTCATCATTCGGGATTTCGAGGCCGCCTTCCACCAAAGTCACCGTGCCGCTGCCATGCGGCAGAATGGCGAGCACCTGGTCCTTATCCACCAGATCGGGCTTCGGCACGCCGATCAGCACTTCAACCTGCATCGCATCGGCATCCTGGCCGACCGCGGCACCAATGGTCAGTGAATTGTGCCAAAGCGCATCACGCAGCGCGCGCACCGCGGCCTTGGTGTAATCCGCGCCGCGAATATCGGTGCCCATGCCAATTTCAAGCACCATGCGTTTCAGGGCCATGATCCCGTCCTTCACTCATTCAACCGAAGCGTGACCCATTTCCACTGACCGCGCCATAGGCGCCATTACCGCCTGATCAGCGCGGCAATCGCCTCCAGCCCGCGATCACGCACGCCCATTTCGCCCAAGTGATCCAGCGTATTGAAAAGATACTCTCGGTTTGATCCCATCTGCCCATGGCCCGCATCAATCGCGCGCGCCAGCACTTCCGCCGGCTGCTTGCCGCAATAAAGCCGGCACGCCCGGTTCGCGACATAGGCAATGGCTGGCACACGCTGCCCATTATCCAATAGCGTTAGGGGCAAAAGACAGCGGCGATAGACAACATCTCCGCCATCGGGCAATTCGCGCGCATCCAGATAGGCGAGCGTTTCCGCCGCCGCACGCCCAGGCACACGAAACACTGCGCCCCGGCAGGCGCCGCCGCGATCCAGCCCCAAAACCAGCCCAGGGCGTTCCGGCGTGCCGCGATACCGATGGCTCCATAAGCAAAAGCGCCGGTGAAAGCCGCGCAGCAGCGCCGGGTGACGCGCGGCATGGTCAAAGCCTGGCCGCCAGATAAGCGATCCATAGGCAAAGACGTAAAAATCCCCGTCCGGGGCAAGGAGTGGTGCGATATCGGTTGTCATGGCGGGCGCGTTCAAAGCCCGCTATATCCGCGCTCAGCATGAACGCCAAGCCAGCCAGACCCCCGCGCTCGCCCCTGCTTGGGCGCATCCGCTTTGGCGTGCTGGTACTTCTTGCGGCGTTGCTGGCGGGCCAAAGCCTGCTATGGCGTTGGAGCACCGGCGCGCTGGCCGAAGGCTTTTCTGATTGGGTGATCAAACACCGCGCCCAGGGCTGGAGTATCAACCACGATATCCCGGAACGCGGCGGCTGGCCGTTTGCCGCGCGGCTTTCCATCCCGCGCCTTGCTGTCGCGACCCCGGGCGATGAGGCCTATGGCCAGGGCATCGGCTGGGAAGCGGAAAGGCTGACGCTGGTCGCGCCACTGCCCTTGCCGGATGCGCTGCGGCTTGAAGCCTCTGGCCCGCAGGCGTTGCGCTTGGGGGCCACGCGCATCCCCTTCACGACGGCAAGCTTCATCGCGCTCCTACCCCTTGAAGTGGGCCAGCCGCCGCGCCGGGCCAATGCGCTGCTGCAAGGCATCCAGGCCCAAACCCCTGATGGCGCGCTGGCCATTCAACGGCTTGGCCTAGATGCAAACTGGTCCCGCGCGGCGGAAGCCGCCTTCACCCTGCAATTCGCTGCCGAGGAAGCCGCCCTGCCGCCAGCCTGGGTGAATATGCCTGCCCTGGCCGCTTTTGGCCCCAGGCTCACACGGCTTGAGTTTGATGGCGCGGTCTATGGCAGCGTTTTGCCATTGCCGAGCGTGAGGGAACAATTGGATGCTTGGCGTGCGTCTGATGGCCGTTTGGAATTGCGCCGGCTTCGCCTTGGCTGGGGTGATCTTGATGCGGGGCTCAGGCTTTCGGCGCGGTTGGATCACGCGCTGCAACCCGCCTTGGCGGGCAACCTATCCGTGACCAATCCGAATACGGCGCTGGATTCCCTGGCGCGTTCGGGCCTTATTCAACGCCGCGCGCTGGATGGCGCGAAATTCGCGGTGGGGCTGCTGACGCGCCGGCCAGACCAGGGCGGCCCGCCGGTCGCGGAAATCCCCATCCATCTACAGAATGGCGTGGTCAGCGTCGCGCAAATTCCCCTGACGCGCCTGCCACCCATTGCTTGGCCGCAGCATTGAAGCGCCATCAAGCCGGCGCGGCATCCACAATCTGAAAGCCGGCGCTGAATTCGCCATTCCAGGATTCGGCCCGCAAATGCCCGCAAAGATGAAGTGGTACGCGGTTCGGTGAAAGCAAAGCCTCGGCCAAGGGCCCTTCCTTGGCGCGGAAGCAAATGGTCTTGAGCCGCCCGCCGCCTTCACCTTCCACAAAGGCGCGAATCGTCGCCCCTTCCTTGCCGATACGATCGGCACGCACCACGCGGGCGCGCGACAGCGCGAAAACAGGTTCCTCATTACCCGCGCCAAAAGGCGCCAGCCGCGCGACATCTTGCGCCAGCGCAACCGTGGCGCCGCTGACACTCAGTGCGCCTTCAACCACCAAATCCGCGGCACTTGGCAGCTGCGCGGCATGGGCCAAGCGTTCTTCCAGAAAGGCATGAAAGGCTTCTGCCTTTTCGGCGGAGAAGGAAAACCCGGCAGCCATGGGATGTCCGCCACCGGTTACAAGCAAGCCTGCTTCCCGCGCCGCGATAATGGCAGCACCAAGATCAACGCCCGTAACGGACCGGCCAGAACCCTTTGCAATGCCGCCCGCAATACCCGCCACGCAAGCCGGGCGATTGAATTTTTCCTTGACCCGGCCAGCGACAATGCCAACCACGCCAGGGTGCCAACCCTCTGCCGCCACCAGCAGCACGGCATGGCCCGCCTTGACCTGCGCTTCCGCCATCGCCAGCGCCGCGCCCAGCATATCGCCTTCCACTTCCTGCCGGCGCTTATTCACCTCATCCAATTTTTCCGCCATGGCGCGCGCTTCAATCGCATCTTCCGAAAGCAAAAGCCGCAAGCCCAGATCAGCTTCCGCGATGCGGCCAGAGGCATTGATGCGCGGGCCCAGCATGAAGCCAAGCGTATGCGCGCTTGGCGCATCCTTCTGCCCCGCGACATCCAAAAGCGCCGCCAAGCCAATCCGCCCGCGCTTGCCCAGCACCTTCAAGCCCTGCGCCACCAAGGCGCGGTTAAACCCCGTGAGCGGCATGACATCACAAACGGTCGCAAGCGCCACGATATCCAGCAGTGCGAGAAGATCGGGTTCGGCCCGGCGCGTGAACCAACCGGCGCGGCGCAACACACGAAGCGTTGCCGTGGCCGCCAAGAAAGTCACCGCTGCAGCGCAGATATGCCGCAAGCCCGATGGGCAATCCAAGCGATTGGGATTGACGACGGCAAGCACCGCCGGCAGCGCGCCTTCGGCCTTGTGATGATCCAGCACGACAACATCGGCGCGGCCATCAGCAGCAGCCAAAGCGACACCCGCGGCAATGCCGCAATCCACGCAAATAATGAGCGAAGCGCCCGCATCACAAAGTGCTGCAATCGCCGGCGCATTCGGCCCATAACCTTCCTTGATGCGATCCGGCACGTAAGGTGTCACTTGGCAGCCAAGATCACGCAAAAACCGTGTCATCAGCGCGCCAGCGCAGGCGCCATCCACATCATAATCGCCAAATACCGCGACATGTTCACCACTGCGCACCGCAACCGCGATGCGGTCCGCCGCCGCTTCCATATCTGCCAGGCGCGATGGGTCTGGCATCAGCGCGCGGAGTTTCGGCTCCAGGAAATCCGCCGCATCATCAAGGCCAATGCCGCGCGCAGCGAGCAGCCGGCCCAGCATCTCCGGCACTTCAAGCCGCTGCGCAATGCCAAGGCCAATGCGCGCATCGCCTGCGCGCCATTGCCAGCTTCGCCCTGTCAGGCTGCGCGCCACGCCAAGGACAGGCCCCGTCAGCGCACCATCATCCATGAAATACGCGCGCCCTGATCAAGCGATGAAGGCGCTGGGCTTGCGCGCGAAATTATGATGCCCTTCCACATAGCGCACTGTGCCGGATTTGGACCGCATGACGATGGAATGGGTGTAAGCGCCACCGGCAAAGCGGCGCACACCGCGCAGCATGGCGCCACTTGTCACACCCGTCGCCGCAAACATCACATCGCCCTTGGCCATTTCCTCGACACTGTATTTGCGATTGGGATCGGTGATGCCCATCGCGCGTGCGCGCGCCACCTGATCCTCATTCTCAAACATCAGCCGGCCTTGCATCTGCCCGCCAATGCAACGCAGCGCCGCCGCCGCCAGCACGCCTTCAGGCGCGCCGCCCGAGCCCATATAGATATCCACGCCCGCTTCCGGCTGGCTCACGGCAATCACGCCGGAGACATCACCATCACCCAGCAGCATGATGCGGGCGCCGGCAGCGCGGCAGGCGCGGATCATTTCCTTATGCCGGTCACGATCCAAAGTGCAGACCATCAAATCGCCAATGTCGCATTTCTTGGCGCGCGCCAATTCGCGCAGATTTTCCTCAGGCTTCGCATCCAAATCCACAATGCCTTCCGGCAAGCCAGGCCCGATTGCGAGCTTATCCATGTAGATATCCGGTGCGTGCAAAAAGCCGCCCTTTTCCGCCAGCGCCACAGTCGCAATCGCATTCGGCCCGCCCTTGGCGGTGATGGAGGTCCCCTCCAGCGGGTCCACCGCGATATCCACTTCCGGCCCACCGCCGGTCTTGGCGTAAAGCCCGACCTTTTCGCCGATATAAAGCATCGGCGCCTCATCCATCTCGCCCTCGCCGATTACCACCGTGCCGGTGATGGCGACGGTATCGAAGGCCTTGCGCATGGCTTCCACCGCGGCGCCATCGGCGGCGTTCTTGTCGCCCCGGCCAATCCAGCGGGAAGCGGCGAGCGCCGCAGCTTCCGTCACGCGCACCAATTCAAGCGCCAGGTTGCGGTCAACAACCATGCCGGGGGCAGGGGCGGGGGCGGGTTTGGACATGGGCAGGCGGTCTCCGATTCGTTCAGGCAGGATTTAGCACGGCGCGGGGCGGGATGCCCCCTCAGGCCGCCACTTCCACCAGGAAGCCCTGCACCGCCTGAAACAGCGCGCCGCGATTGCGTTCCATCACAATGGTATGCGTGCCTTCGCCCAGCACCACCAGGCGTTTGCCGGGGCTATTCGTCAGCAGCGGGAAAATCGCGAGCGCCATGCTGGGCGGCGTATCACGGTCCCATTCAGCCACCACCAGCAGGGTGGGTGCCGTGACCTTGGCGGGGTCCCAGAAGGGCCGACCGGCCTGCGCATATTCGCGGCTATCCAGCAGTACGCCATTTGGCGCGCGCAGCGTCTGCGGATTGCGGCGCATGCCTTCCGGATCGGTCGCCCAGGTCACGCCCGCCCAATGTTCAAACCAGCCGGGCGGGATCAGGCCGGCGCGCTTGCCTTCCGGCACACCTGTCATCCAGCGTTCCCGCGCCTGCGCCTGGGTCACGGTGCGATAGGCGCCAAGGGTGGCAGCGGCGGGGCCGGCAGCGAGGCTCGGTCCCTCACGCAGCCAGGGCGGCGCGAATAGCACCAGGCGTTCCACCTGCGCCGGGTTATCCGCGGCGAAGCGGCCCATCAGCGTGCTTCCCCAGGACCAGCCGATATGCACCAGCTTCGCCACATTCCGCCTTTCGCGGATGAAGGCGGCGGCGGTGCCGATATCCTTCACCGCCGTATCGCCGCGCACGATGGGCGGATTGGCTTCCGGCGGTTGGCTCATTTCCGGGGGGCGGGTGCTGCGGCCATAGCCGCGAATATCCAGGCACCAAACATCAAAACCCTGTCCTGCGATATAATCCATCCAGGACAACCCACCGAGCGGCAGATCAAACGCCGTATGCGCCGGATAGGTCGCATCATGCACGAACAGCACTGTCCGCGCTGGCGAGAAGGCGTTCAGGTTCTCCGGACGCTTGTTGCGCAGGAACAGCTCAATCCCTGCATCGCCGGCGGGGATCATGAATTCTTCCGTCACCAGCGCAGCCTGGGCTTGGGCGGTGGTGGCGGCGGCGAGCAATGGTGCGGCCAATGGCGCGGCCAGCATGGTGCGTCTATTCATCGGAACCCCCTGTCACTGTCTTGCTTCTATAGCGTGCGCCCGCCCGATCAATCCGATTCAGGCGGGATGACATTGGTATTCAACCCCTCCACTAGCACATCGCGCATGGTCTCAGCACTTTTCAGGCGGATATCATCCCAGGCTTGCGGCGTATGGAAGGCAATATGCGGCGTGATGATCAGCCGACCCGCGAGCCATTCTTCCTGATTGCGATAGGCTTGCAGCAGGGATGGCACCGGTTCGACCGGCGGTTCCACCGGGATCACATCAAGCCCCGCCGCCGCCACATGCCCATCGCGCAACACGCGTTCCAATGCATCAATATCCAGAATGGGTCCGCGCGCCGTATTCACCACCACGGCATCCTTCGGCAGCAGCCGCAATTCACGCTCACCGATCAAACCCCGCGTTTTGCGCGTGAGGGGACAATGAATGGAAAGCACATCGGCTTGTGCGAGCATTTCATCCATGGTGCGGCAGCGCGTGACGCCAATGGCGCGGTCCGATCCATTGGGCAAAGACGGGTCATAAAACACCACGCGATAGCCAAGCGCCTTGGCGCGCAAGGCCGCTGCCGTGCCGATGCGCCCAAGGCCCAGAATGCCGAAGGTTTGCACTTCCTGCCGGCGCACTGCCGGGTGGGGCATCACCGCCCATTTCGCGGGCGTCGGGCCGCGCTGCGTATCATGATACAGCGTCAGGCCGCGCCGCAGCCCAAGCGCCAGCAGCACGGCGAATTCCGCCACTTCCTGCGTGCCGTAATCCGGCACATTGCACACCTTGATGCCCCGCGCCGCGCAGGCCGCGCGATCCACCCGGTCATACCCCACCCCCATGCGGATCACGACCTTCAACTTCGGGAAACGCGCAATCTGATCGGCGGGGACAGCCATCCGCAGCGTCATCAGCCCTTCCGCCTGCTGGCAAAGCTCATCCGGCAATTCCGCCAGCGATGCCTTGCACGCCCCCTGCAGGATTCGCACGCCTGGCCCCATGATGCGCTGTTCCAACTCCGTTGTCGGATAGAGCCCTTCCGGTTCAAGCACGGTCAATGTCATGTGGCATTCCCTTGGGTGATTGATTTCTACCCAGGATGGGGCGGGCGGGCGGGGCTGGCAATGGCGCCGCGCTGGCTTATCCTGCCCCGCAACAGGAAGGGCGCGGGACCATGGCGGCAAGACGCATTCTGATTACCGGGGCAGCGAGTGGCATTGGCGCTGCCTCTGCCCGCGCCTTCGCCGCCCCCGGCGTGGCGCTGATGCTGCACACGCGGGCCAATCGCGAAGCCCTGGCGCGTGTGGCCGCCGCCGCGCGGGAAAAAGGCGCGCAAGTTGCCGAAGCCTTCGGCGATTTCACCGAAGCCGAGGCGCCGGCGCAACTGGTGGCGGAAAGCGTCTCCGCGCTTGGCGGCTTGGATGTGCTGGTGGCCAGTGCCGGCTTTGCTGATCGCACCCAAATCAGTGCGCTGACCGATACAGGCTTCGCCAAAAGCCATGAGGCCATCACCTTCAGCTTCCTCCGCCTTGCCCGCGCCGCCGCACCGCATCTGGCAGCAGGGCAAGACCCCCGCCTGATCGCGGTTTCTTCCTTTGTGGCGCATCTTTTCCGCAATGATGTCACGACCTTCCCGGCCTCAGCTGCCGCCAAAGCGGCAGTGGAGGCGCTGGTCCGCGCCCTTGCCATTGAATGGGCGCCGAAGGTCACAGTGAATGCGGTGGTGCCTGGCTATACGCGCAA
>CAMCZJ010000089.1 GCA_945886995.1 Asaia bogorensis | reverse complement strand
AAGGATTTCGCGCGCGCCTTGAATGAAGTGCTGATGGAATTGGCGCTGATGGTGGCGCGCGATGGTGAAGGCGCGCAGAAGCTGATCCAGATCAACGTGACCGGCGCCACCACAGCGCGTTCGGCGCATCGCATTGCCATGTCCATCGCCAATTCGCCGCTCGTGAAAACCGCTATTGCCGGTGAGGACGCGAATTGGGGCCACATTGTCATGGCGGTCGGCAAGGCGGGCGAACCCGCGGATCGCGACAAGCTTTCGGTCAATGTCGGCGGCGTCTGGATGGCGCGCAATGGCGGCGTGGTGGATGGCTATGATGAAGCACCCGTCGTGGCGCACATGAAGGGGCGCGAAGTGGAAATCACCGTGGATATCGGCCTTGGCAAGGGCAAATCCACCGTTTGGACCTGCGATCTGACGCATGGCTATATTGACATCAATGGCAGTTACCGGAGCTGACGCGCCGCAGCCCTGCCATGGAAAATGATTTTGTACCGCTGGTAACTGAGCGCCTTTCGCTTCGCCCCTTGCAAGCTGATGATGCGGCTGCCTTGCATCGGTTGGTGAATGATTGGGAAGTGGCGAAAACGCTCGCCCGCGTGCCCTTCCCCTATCCGCGCGATTTGGCGGATGAATGGATCGCTTCCACGCGCGCGCAGATTGCCGCCGGTACCGCCTGGCATTTGGCAGTAACGCGCCAGGTTGATGGCGCGGAGGCACTGCTTGGCTGTGTTGGCCTGACGCTTGATCCCAAAAACCCGCGAGAGGCTGAGCTTGGCTATTGGATCGGGCGCCGTCATTGGGGCCAGGGCTTGGGGCCGGAAGCGGCAGGGCGCTTGGCGCATTGGGCACTCGCCAATCTGGATATTGATCGGCTGGTCGCCTCAGCGCTTGTGGATAATGAACGTTCGGCGACGGTTTTGCGGCGGATTGGCTTCAAGGAAAGCGGCGCGGGCAGCCAGGAATTCATCTCACGCGGCGGGGCCATGCCCGTGCGGCTTTTTACCGCAACGCGCATGGACATCGCGGCTGAGGCAGCACCAGTGCCGGTGATGGCCGCGCCCACCTCCGGCAAGCCGACGCTGCTGGTGGCGGCGGTGGCCTTGATTGATCCCGAAAGCCGCGTGCTGCTGGCGCGCCGACCTGAAGGCAAACCACTCGCCGGCTTATGGGAATTCCCGGGCGGCAAGGTCGCGCCGGGCGAAACCCCGGAAGAAGCGCTGATCCGCGAATTGCGCGAAGAATTGGGGATAGATGTCAGCGCCGCCTGCCTTGGCCCCTTCACCTTTGCGTCCCACACCTACGAAAAATTCCATCTGCTGATGCCGCTTTATCTGTGCCGGCGCTGGCAGGGCCAGGTGACGGCGATGGAAGGCCAGGCGCTGGCCTGGGTGCGCCCCGCACGGCTTGGCGATTACGCCATGCCGCCCGCCGATATCCCGCTGGTTGCCATGCTGCGCGATTTCCTTTGAGTTTACCTTGCCCCTAAGGAGAGACCCATGCCGAACCCGACCGCCTGCCTGCTGATCATCGGCAATGAGGTGCTTTCTGGCCGCACCCGGGATGCCAATCTGCAATTCCTGGCGACACGGCTTGGTGAGATCGGCATTCCCATGAAGGAAGTGCGGGTGATCCCCGATGTGCCGGAAGTGATCATCAATACGGTCAATGAAGTGCGCGCGAAATTCGACCATGTCTTCACCACCGGTGGCATTGGCCCGACCCATGATGACATCACCAGCGAATGTGTCGCGCGCGCCTTTGGCGTACCCTGGGAACCGCAGCCGGACGCCTGGCATGCTTTGGAATCCTATTACGCGCAGCAGACCCCACCTGGAGATTTCAACGCGGCGCGGCAACGCATGGCGACCATGCCGCGTGGCGCGATTTTGATCGAGAATTCGGTTTCCATCGCGCCTGGCTATACGATCGGCAATGTGCATGTGATGGCGGGTGTGCCGCGTATCATGCAATCCATGTTCGAAGCCCTCGCCCCGCGGCTGCAAGGTGGCCCACCCATCCTGTCGCGCAGCGTGCATGCGCATGGCGTGGTGGAAGGCGCGATTGCCGAGGGGCTTTCCGCCATTCAGCAGCGCTATGCTGATTTGGACCTTGGTTCCTACCCCTATTACCGCCAGGGCGGCGGTGGCGGTGTGGCCGTAGTGGCGAAGGGCACTGATCTGGCCGCGATTGAAGCCGCCGTGCAGGAAGTTTTCGCGCTGATGCAAAAATGCGGCGGCACTCCGGCGATGGGGGAGCCTGGATAGTTCAAGGGATTTTTCCCTTCCCGGCCAGCCACCGGGTCGCGGTCGGGATGAGAGGCAACTCTCACAATGCTGTGACCCGAATTGATGGATCACGGTACGTCTTTCTTTTAAAAACTCGTTCTCCGCTTCCCGTTCAACAAAACGTGATGGCCTCTATTCGCCAATCACGGTTTTCTCATTTGGCAAGATTTGCGTCGTCCCACAGAAGACTGACTTCCTGGTGGGAGATGTCTGTGATTTCGGTAGAGACGTTGATGCGCGGCAAAGAGGTCGTCGTTCTGACGGGTAGATGCTGTCGCCTCGGCCAGCGCTTTCAGTGCGCCCCAGGGCGCGCGCCAGTAAGACAGATATCCCCGCTATGCTAGCGCGGCTCATGCGGCTTCAGCGAAACAGCCGTGCCATATATCGTGAAACCGGTTCTGCCCGCGCTGCTTGCGTTTATGCTGGCAGGATGCTGGCCACCAAGGCTTTGCTCCTTGGCAGACACGCGCGAGCCCTCCGCAGGACGCTGTCGCCCTGGCATGCAGCAGCGGAAGTGAAACGTCTTGAATCCTTGCGGCAAGACGGCAGCCTGGTTCTGGCAATCGGTATTTCAGGAGGAATCGGTGACGTCATCGTCGCGGCGCGTTTCGTGCGCGATCTGGCCGCCCAGGCTGGGGCTTTTACTTTTGATGTCTTTGCTGCTCGGCCTTCCTTGATTAACTGGGTCTTCAGCGCGGTGCCGGGCTTCGCCCGCGCCTATCCAGATTCGCTTCTGCCTTTGGCGGGACGTGCCTATGATCTTGAATTACAAATCCATCAGGGGCTGGTTATTCGCAAGGAAACAGCGAATTGGGCGCGGATCAGGCAGGTAACCCGCATGCATGCCGCAATCACACATGCACACCACGCGCTTGTAGATGGGCAATTTGCACTTTATCTGAATAATCATCCGCGCTTGGATAATGGCCTGGCCAGAAAAGCTGTCTTGGCAGGGCGGACTCGGTCAGATTTCCTGCACGGCATGGCCGGCATTGTCTATGGTGGCGACATCATCAACATTCCTGCGGATGAGAACGCCTTGGCTCGCTTTGGCCTGCAAGGGAAGGCTTTCATTACTGTACATAATGGCTTCGACACGAATTTCATCATTAGTGGAAAACGCGCCACCAAATGCTACCCATATTTTGATCGTGTCGTGACCGCGATTAAGTCGGCACGGCCTGACGTGCTGATTGTGCAGATTGGAACAACAACAAGCGAAGCAATACCGGATGTGGACCTAAACCTGATTGGGCAGACGAGTTTACAGGAAGTCTCTGGGCTGCTGCGGGCCACCATGCTGCATTTGGATAATGAAGGGGGCTTGGTGCATCTTGCGGCTTGCTATGGGCGCCGTTCACTTGTTGTCTTTGGGCCAACGCCTTCGGATTATTTCGGCTATGCTGGAAACATCAATATCAATCCGCTGAAATGTGGGAATTGTTGGTGGCTTAATGATCTATGGATGGACCGCTGCCCGCGCGGTCTTGACCAGCCCGAGTGTATGTTCTCCCAACCCCCGGAACATGTCGCGACCTTGGCCATAGATGCGCTTGCCGGATCAATCACAAGTACACCCCTGGCGGCAAGGATAGAGACCGCCATGCATCATGGCTGACGCCGCATGTACCCGATTCGCATGATACTGAAGAAAATCCAGCGACGCTTGGCGTCTTGGTTGAGGGTATCAGCGCCATCGCATCAACGCGGCGGCCTTGGCCCCTGGGGTTTCGCTGGGCATCCGGATCAGGCTTTTGGTCCGCTCACCTACGCTCAATTCGGTGAGGATCTGATACTGGCGAATATCTTCGCTTTGCGTGGCATCGACAAGCCAAGTTTTCTTGATATCGGGGCACATCATCCGGTCAATTGTTCCAATACTGCGCTGCTTTATGCGCGTGGCGCGCGTGGCGTTTGCGTGGAAGCAAATCCAAATCTGATTCAAGCGTTTCAAGACCTGCGCCCGGAAGACAGCATCGTCAATATCGGCTGCGGTGTTGCTGAGGGCACGCTTGATTTTTACATGATAGATCACGCCTCTGGGCGAAACACCTTTGACCGCACAACGGCTGAAGCCTTTGTGGCTGCACATCCAGAATTCCGTATCCGGGAGATCCGTCAGATTTCGGTACTCACCCTGGATCAGATCGTCGCCATCCATTGCGATGGCCGCTGGCCTGATTTGCTCAGCCTCGACATCGAAGGGCTCGATTACGCGGTACTGCAAGCATCGCATTTCGATTATCTGCAGGGACCTAAAATCATTTGCGTCGAGACAGTAAGCGGTGCGGATCATCAACAGGATTCAGCGATAGAAATTCTACTGGTCGAGCGCGGATACACGATGCTTGGCCGTACCGTAGCGAATATGATTTTTGGCCGCGATTGAAGCCGCTGTGCAGGAAGTTTTCGCGCCGGTACAGAAATGCGGCGGTGCGCGCATGATGGGCGAACCGGGGTAATCAGTCCGCTTCCGCCATCTCCCTCACTTCGGCGGCGCTGACACCCTTCTCCCGCAGCGCCCGCAGACTTTCCGCGCCGTCGCGTTTTGCCAATCGTCGCCCCGCCGCATCACGCATCAGCGCATGATGCGCATAACGCGGCGCGGGCCAGCCCATCAGCGCCTGCAGCAGCCGATGCAAATCAGTGGCCGGCTTCAGATCATCACCGCGCGTCACCAGCGTGATGCCTTGCAGCGCATCATCATGCGTGACGCAGAGATGATAGGATGCCGGCACATCCTTCCGCCCCAACACCACATCGCCGAAAACCTCTGGTCGGCATGTATGCCAGCCCTCATTTTCCTCATGCGCCTGCAATGGCCCAGGCACGGCCTCACACGCGCGCCGCATGTTAAGCCGCAACGCATAGGGCTGCCCCACAGCAATGCGGCGCGCGGCCTCAGCCTCAGGCAAATCCCGACAAATGCCCGGATACAGCGGCCCATCCGGGCCTTGTGGCGCAGCACCCGCCGCCGCCACTTCGCGCGCAATATCCGCGCGGGTGCAAAAGCAGGGATAGGTCAGGCCGCGCGCCGCCAGCCCATCCAACGCGGCGCCATATTCGGCAAAATGCGCGGATTGCCGGCGTGGGGTGCCATCCCACTCCAGGCCCAGCCAGCGCAAATCCTCCAAAAGCGCCGCTTCATATTCCGGGCGGCAGCGCGCGGTATCAATATCCTCGATCCGCAGTAAAAACCGCCCACCCGTTGCGCGCGCACGGCGCCAGGCGAAAAGCGCGGCGCGCGCATGGCCCAGATGCAAATACCCCGTCGGGCTTGGCGCGAAGCGCGTGATTTCGGGCGTTGCATCCATGGCTTCCGCCGGGTAGCGGGCAGTGCACACCTCAGGCAAGGGGAGATTCCCAGATGGCATCATTGGAAGGCCCGCAATATGGCCCCGCTTCGGGCGGCACGCCTGATTCGCTCATGCTGCTGCTGCATGGGGTCGGCGCGGATGGCTTTGACCTGATTGACTTGGCCCCGGTCTGGGCGGGAGCCCTGCCCCACACTCTGTTCATCGCCCCCCATGCGCCCTTTGCCTTTCAAGGCGCCCCCTTCGGTAGGCAATGGTTCGACATCACGGACCGCACCCCGGCCCGTATGGAAGCCGGGCTCCGCCACGCCGCCGCCATCCTTGGGGACTTCACAAGCGCGAAGCTGGCAGAACTTGGCCTTGGCGGAGACCGGTTGGCGCTGATGGGCTTCAGCCAAGGCGCCATGGTCGCGCTTTTCGCCGGGCTGCGCGGTGCGGTGCCCGCCCCCGCCTGCATCCTGGCCTATTCTGGCGCGCTTTTAGGGCCGGAAAGCTTGGCCACTGAACGCACCGCCTGCCCGCCCGTGCTGCTGGTGCATGGCGAAGCGGATGAGGTGGTGCCCGCCATGGCCAGCCGCCAGGCCGCGCGGGCTTTGCAGGCCGAAGGCGTACCGCATGAGCTGCTGCTGCGGCCTGATCTCTCCCATGGGCTGGATGATGCCGGGCTCGCCGCCGGCACTGCGCTTCTGGCGCGATGCCTTGGGACTATGACAGCCGGGTGAAACCTGCCCCGGATGGCTTGCGGCGCAGCCCGGCGCATGTCAAGAGTTTCGCCATTATGCGGCGGCGCCACTATATCTGGGGCTTTACCGCCGGGCAGAGCCCCTGAATGATGTGGCGCCTCGCTGAAAGGAGCGAGGCTTGCCAGATGGCGGTCACTTCGCGGGGGCGCATGCCTATCCCGCGCTGGTTCTGAATGCGGATTTTCGTCCGCTTTCGTATTTTCCTCTGTCCATTTGGTCCTGGCAGGACGCGATCAAGGCTGTCTTTCTGGACCGTGTTTCCGTGCTGAATGAATATGATGTGGAAGTGCATTCGCCATCGGTGGCGCTGCGCCTGCCCAGCGTGATTGCGCTGAAGGAATTCATCCCCGCCGCACGGCGCCCTGCCTTTACCCGCTTCAATGTTTTCCTGCGCGATCACTTCGCCTGCCAGTATTGTGGCGGGTCCTATCCCACGCCGGATTTGACGTTTGACCATGTAATCCCGCGTTCCCGCGGCGGGCGCACTTCCTGGGATAATGTGATCACCGCCTGCGGGCCATGCAATTTGCGGAAAGGAAATCGCCTGCCGCGCGAGTGCCAAATGATCCCGCGCCAGGCGCCACGCCAGCCGACAAGCTGGGAATTGCAGGAAAACGGACGGTCTTTCCCGCCGAATCATTTGCATGAAAGCTGGCGGGATTACTTGTACTGGGACAGCGAATTGGAGAGCTGAGGCGAGCTAACGCTTCTGGGAAGTTCTCAGTGCCTCATCAGTCGTTAGATTTTGTTGTCCAGAGCTCCACCAAATACAATTCAGGAAACGTCAATCTGACGAACTGATTCGATGGAGCATATCCAGCTTCCTTAGAAATCATGTACTGATAGAATGAATCCTGGCATCTGAGTTGAACCTATCTGTAATAAAAGTCTTTCCTCCGTCACGACGGTCAGAAATTTTGCGCGAAGCAGCTCGGTGACTTCGTCTGATAGGGCGTACTGATCGGGTGGCAACTTAAGGCGCAAGATATCCTCTATGACTTCCTCAGGGACCGCACACAAAACACGATGCCCATTCCACCTAGCGCGAATCAAATAAAGGTCGCTTGATGACGAGAAGCCATCCGGGACCGATTCTGCCCCCCATCCAAATGTTAACATATCTACTTTCTCCATACTGCCGCAGCATGATGCGCGACTAAGGCCGCCAGTTGGTTGTTGTTTTGTTCCTTTTCAAGGCGGCCATTTACGGAAGCGCAACATCTTGTGGCGCTAGGCCTTACGCCGTCTTTCACTTTCCGTCTTCAACTGCCCACAGGCCGCCAGAATATCGCGCCCGCGCGGGCGGCGGATGGGGCTGGCATAGCCCGCATCATTCAGAATATCGGCGAAGCGATGAATGGCTTCCGATGTGCTGGTTTTGTACGGGCTGCCGGGCCAGGGGTTGAAGGGAATCAAATTCACCTTCGCTGGCATGCCGCTGATCAAGCGTACCAATTCCCGCGCCTCAGCCTCACTGTCATTGACGCCGCGCAGCATGACATATTCAAACGTGATGCGCCGCGCATTGGAAGCACCAGGATAGCGTCGGCAGGCGGCCAGTAGATCCGCGATCGGGTATTTGCGATTGAGCGGCACAATCTCATTCCGCAATTCATCCGTGACCGCATGCAAGGAAACCGCCAAGCCTACGCCCAGCTCCACCCCACACCGATCCATCATCGGCACAACACCAGATGTCGAAAGCGTGATACGCCGGCGCGAAAGCCCAATGCCTTCATGATCCATCACAATCTTCAGCGCCTTGGCGACATTCTCATAATTATAGAGCGGCTCACCCATGCCCATGACGACGATATTGGAAAGATGGCGCGGCGTGCCATCCTTGGGGCTCGGCCATTCACCATAGGAATCGCGCGCGGCGATGAATTGGCCGACGATTTCCGCCGCCCCCAGATTGCGCACCAAGGCCTGCGTCCCGGTATGGCAGAAGCGGCAGGACAGCGTGCAGCCGACTTGCGTTGAAATGCAGACCGCGCCGCGATCCTCATCGGCTGAGGGGATATAGACGGTTTCCACCTGCTGCTGATCGCGAAAGCGGAACAGCCATTTGCGCGTGCCATCCGCGCTATCTTGCTGCGTCGCCACTTCCGGGCGGCCCACCACGAAGCGTTCCGCAAGCTTCATCTGCATGGGCTTCGCGATGGTGTTCATGCGGGCGAAATCGGTTTCACCCTGATGATAGATCCAATGCCAAAGCTGCTTGGCACGAAACGGCTTTTCGCCGAGTGCCAGCATTTCCGCAGCCAATTCCTCACGCGAAAGGCCAACCAGGTCGCGCCTGCCATCGGGTAGCGTTGCAGGCGGCGGGGCAAAGGCCGCCGCCTTCGCCAAAATCCGCGCGCGTTCGGCTTCGTTCATGTCCAGGACAGCGCTATTCATCGCCGCGCCGGGCATTCACGCGAAATCGCGTCATGGGCAGCGGCGAAGCCGGCCAGGCTGAATTGGTCATTGGCGGTACCGCGCCCGCCGGCACCAGGGCCGCGCGCCACGGCGCGATTGCCGCCGCGCATCGCCGCCACCGCTGCGGCGCCATCGCGCGCAAAGGCCGAATTGCCGCCGGTATAGAAAGGCAGGTTCGTCTGCCCGACCGCGACTGTCACTTCCGCATTCCGCGGATAGGCATAGCCGGCCGAAAGCGCCACCGCATCCCGCCCGCCCGGGCGATGCGTCACCGTCAGCACCACGCCCTGGCGGTTGGGTTCCGTCTTGCTGGCGCGGGTGAAAGCGTAGCAAATTTTCTGGCCGTTTTCCTGATGGGTCGCCGCCGTCCAATCCCGGAAGGTGCCCAGCGGGCGCGGCCCGGGC
Source organism: Asaia bogorensis (assembly GCA_945886995.1). Classification (GTDB taxonomy): domain Bacteria; phylum Pseudomonadota; class Alphaproteobacteria; order Acetobacterales; family Acetobacteraceae; genus Neoroseomonas; species Neoroseomonas bogorensis_A. The sequence continues at coordinate 2,207 of CAMCZJ010000089.1, read as the reverse complement.
TGGGCAGATGGCTGGGCGGGCGCAGCCGGGCGCTGCTGCGCCAAAGCGGGCAGGGCAGCCAGGGCCAAGCAAAGCGGCAAAAGGCGAATCAGGGGAGGCATGACGCCTTAGATACGCAGCCTGAGGGGGTGGGGCAACCGCTAGGCCCAGGGTTTCGGCTTTTCCCAGGCTTGGTAGATAGGGGTCATGAAAGACGCCGCCGATGCTGCGCTTGCCGCGCAATATGATGCCTACCCCTACCCCCAGCGGGACCCTCGGGATGAGGCCAAGCGCCTGATCATCGGCAGCCCGAGCCATTTGCGGGAAGTGGATCACTGGATTTTCGGCGCCCGCCGTCCCGCCAGCCAGCCCTTGCGCGCCTTGGTCGCGGGCGGGGGCAGCGGCGATGCCACCGTGATGCTCGCCCAACAAATGACACATGCCGGGCGCGCGGGGGATGTCACCTGGCTTGATCGTTCAGCGGCAGCGCGGCGCGTGGCGGAAGCGCGTGTCGCGGCGCGTAAGCTTGGCAATGTGATTTTCCAGGAAGGCTCCCTGCTGGACCTGCCGGGTAGTGCGCTTGGGCCTTTCGACTATATTGATTGCTGCGGCGTGCTGCATCACTTGCCCGACCCGCTGGCGGGGCTGCGCGCGCTGGTTTCAGCCTTGGCGCCGGGCGGTGGCTTGGGCCTCATGGTCTATGCGCCGCATGGGCGCACAGGCGTTTATATGGCGCAGGATGCGCTGAGGCTTCTGGCACCGCCCGATGAAGCGCCGGCAGCGCGGGTGGAGGTGGCCAAACGGCTCTGGCGACAAATGCCGGAAACAGCCTGGCTCCGGCGCAATCCCTGGATCACGGATCATGAAAAGGGCGGCGATGCTGGGCTTTATGATTTGCTTTTGAATCCGCGTGATGTCGCCTTCACCGTGCCGGCCTTCAATGCGTTGATCGAAGCGGCGGGATTGCGGATTGTGTGCCTGGTGGAACCGCTGCGCTACGACCCACTTTCCTATCTTTCCGACCCCAAGCTGCGCCCGCGCATTGAAGCGATGGGCGCGATAGAACGCGCGGCCTTGGCCGAGGCGATAACCGGCAATATGGGTGTGCATATCGCCTATTGCGTGCGTGCCGATGCGCCCATGGTCACCGCCGCCTGGGATGATCCCGCCGCCATTCCGTGCCTGCGTGAATTGGATGGCGCCAAGCTGGCGGCCAACCTGCCGCGCGATGGTGTGTTGCGCGTTACCTTTGATGGCCTGACCGTGCCCGTGCCTTTGCCGCGCTTGGCTGGTGCGATCCTGTCGCGCATTGATGGCAAGCGCAGCATTGGCGAGATTGGCGATGATCTGGCGCAGAATGGCACAGCGCGAGAGGTTTTCGCACGTGAATTCCAGGCGCTGGTGGCCGCGATGGAAAAGACTAATAGACTCCTGATTAGCGCCCCGTAAAATTCGGTTTGCGCTTTTCAAGGAAAGCAGCGACGCCTTCGCGCCGGTCTTCCGTGCCGCGTGTGGCATCCTGTTCCACTTCAGCCAACTCCACCGCCTCCGACAGGTTTTGAAACAGCGCCAGCGTCATTTGCCGCTTGATGACGCGCATGGAACGTGGCGAGCAATTATTGGCCAGATCAGCGGCGTAGGCCTGCACAGCAGCGTGGAAGCCATCTGCCGGCAGCACGCGCACCAGCCCCATGCCTGCGGCTTCTTCCGCAGTAATGCTGCGGCCAGAGAGCATAAGATCAGCGGCATTCATCGGCCCGATCAGGCGCGGCAGCATCCAGGCGCTGCCATGTTCAGCCACCAGACCGCGCCGTGCAAAAGCCGTTGAAAGCTTCGCCCCCGCCGCCATGAAGCGGATATCGCAAAACAGCGTCAGGCAAAGACCAACACCCGCCATCGCACCATTGATGCCCGCAATCACCGGCTTGCCGATATTGAGCATATAGGAATAGCGCCGCGCGAAATCCTCAGTCGGAGGCGCCTCACCGGGCGGCGGCGTCACCCCCGCATAGGTTGGGCGTTCGGCGCCGCGCGTGGCGATGGCGGAAACATCAGCGCCGACGCAAAACCCCTTGCCGGTTGCGGTCAGCACAATGGCGCGCACGGCATCATCCGCCACAGCAAGTGCAAAGGCAGCGCGAGTTTCGGCTTCCATCACGCTCGACCAGGCATTCATGCGTTCCGGCCGATTAAGCGTGATGGTCGCGACGCGATCCGCAACTGAGTAG
>CAMCZJ010000088.1 GCA_945886995.1 Asaia bogorensis | reverse complement strand
CAAACCTATTTGATGGTGCTTACCGACGGCAAGCTTTCCATCTATGCCGCCGATCTGAAGATCGCTGAGCTGATTGCGCCCTGGACCGAAACCATGCTGCCGCAAATCGGCTTCACCCAGAATGCCGATACGCTGCTGCTGACGCATCCGGATATGCGCCCACAAAAAGTGCAGCGCAGCAATACGGGTTGGTCGATCACGCCCTGGTCCTTCACGCAGGATGCCTATTTCCGCTTTGCTGCACCAGAAGTGACACTTACTCCCAGTGCGCTGAATGGTACCATCACCATCAGCGCCAGCGCGTCAGTTTTTGCAGTAGAACATATCGGTGTGCGGCTGCGTATCGGCGGCAAACGCGTGCTTGTTTCGGCAGTGAATTCGCAAAGCACCATCATCGCCAGTGTTGAGCAGCCCCTTACCAGCACCACCGCCACCAAGGATTGGGACGAAGCCGCCTTCAGCACCGCGCGCGGCTGGCCCATCACCTGCTGCTTTCATCAGGACAGGCTTGTCATCGGCGGTTCACGCGATCTGCCCAATCGGCTTTGGCTTTCCCGTACTGGGGATCTTTTCAACTTCGACCCAGGCATGGGGCTGGATGATGAAGCAATTGCCTTCAGCCTGCTTTCTGACCAGGTGAATGCCATTCGCGGCGTATTCTCCGGCCAGCATTTGCAGCTTTTCACCTCTGGCGCTGAATGGATGGTCACTGGCGATCCGCTGACACCCGCCAATATTCAAATCAACCGCCAAACCCGCGTGGGTTCGCCTGTGGATCGGCTGGTGCCGCCCGTGGATGTAGATGGATCAACCATTTTCGTCTCACGCGCGGGCCAGGGCGTTTATGAATTCGCCTATACCCAGGTGCAGCAGGCCTATCAGGCCAATGACCTTGCCATATTGGGCCGGCACTTGATCAAATCACCGCGCGCCATGGCTTATGATCAAGGCGCACGGCTTTTGCACCTGGTGATGGAAGATGGCGCGCTGGCGACACTCACGCTCTATCGCGCGGAACAGGTCACCGCCTGGACACGGCAGGAAACCACCGGCGCCTTTCGCGCCATTGCCGAAGTGGAAGGTACGCTCTGGTGCGTGGTTGAACGCTCAGCCGGCATTTCACTCGAACGCTTTGAAGCTGGCCTAATGCAAGATGCCGGGCTGACCGGCACCTCAATCACACCAAAATCTACCTGGACCGGACTTACCCATTTGAATGGGCGCCAAGTTGCGATCCTGGCTGATGGTGCGGTCCGCCCCAGTGCGATCGTTACTGGCGGTGCTGTCACGCTCACCGCGCCGGCCACAAAGGTCGCGATCGGTCTTGCCTTCATGCATGAGATCGAGCCACTGCCCGCTGACCTCATCACGCCCGCTGGCAGCGCAACTGGCCCTTCCCGCCTGGTTGCCGTCACGTTTCGCTTGCTTGAAACCCCCGCGATGGAGGTGGATCTTGGCCAAGGTCCGCAAGCCTTGACCTTCCGACGCTTCAATAATGATCACTTCGATGCGCCGCCCATGCTCTTCACCGGGGATGCCAAGCTACGCGGGCTTGGATGGCGCCGTGATTCCATGGCCCCGCTGTGGCGTATCACCGGCAATGATCCCCTGCCGGTGACGCTGCTTTCCGTCACAACCGAAATCAGGATGAATGACTGATGGCTCAAATCGCGTCCATCGCCAGCCTCGCCCTCGCCGGCGCTTCGGCCCTTGACCAAGCGCAGAAGCAAAAATCGGATGCACGTGCCAGAGAAGCGCAGCAGGCTGCGCAACAGCAATTTCTGGCCGGCCAACAAGCAGCGCAGCAACGCGCACGACAGGCAGTGCTGGCCCGCAGTATTGCTGCCACGCGTGCGCGCTTTGCCGCTGGCGGCCTTTCCCCAGATGAAGGTTCCGCTGCGGCGCTCACCGCTGGCATGCGTGCCGATGCGGCGCAAAGTGAAACGGAAAGCGCCGATCTTCTGGGCATGCGCTTGGCGGCTGGCCGCCCTTCCCTGCTGAATGCCAATGGTGACTTCCAGGGTTTTGTGCGCGCCACGCAATCCTTCGGCGCCATTGCACGCAACCTGCTTGATTGATCCCGGCCCCCCTATCCCCTCAGCCGCAAGGAATTGCCATGTCCGAACACATCACCATTGGCGATGTGTCGCCACGCGCGCTTTATATCGCCAATGGCACGCAGCGCGATTTTACCTTCGCCTTTCCCATTTTCAATGACAGTGATCTTGAAGTCCGCCTTGATGGCCTGATCCAACCCACCGGCTTTACCATTACGGGGGCGGGTGAATCAGATGGCGGCATTGTCACCTTTACCGAAGCGCCGGCCAATGGCGTGCGCATCATGCTCCGTCGTCGCCTTGTCCTGGCACGGGTCACCGATTTTCAAGAAAACAGCCTGCTCCGTGCCAGCGCCTTGAATGATGAGTTGGATTTCCAGATGGCAGCGCTGCAGCAAGTGGCGAGTGATCTGAAGCAGGCCATCCGCACCGACCCCGCCGATGATGGCAATATGCTGCTGCCCTTGCGCGCCGCACGCGGTAATCGGCTGCTTGGTTTTGATTCGCTTGGTGACATCGCGATTTTCGATCGGGATGGGCCAGAAATCACCCTGCCCTATGCGGGCGCCGTGCCACGCGCGGTCGAAGACAAGCTGAATGAACGGCTTTCTGTACGGGATTTCGGCGCGCTTGGTGATGGCATCGCCGATGATGGTCCGGCGCTGCAAGCAGCCATGAATGCCGCTGTTGTTTCTGGGCGCTTCTTGGAAGTTGGTGAAGGCAGTTACCGTACTGGTCAACCGCTACTGCTGGGCGGTGGTGCCGCAGGGCTGATCATGCGCGGCAGCTTGCTTTATGCTGGGCCATCGGGTCAGGCCGCGCTTACCATTGGCGATGGCGGCACCACCCGCAATGCCACCAAACTCTACATGGGCATTCGCATCATCCGCGTCAGCATTTCCGATTGGGAGAATGAAGCCGATATCGGCCTGGTGCTGCGGAATTTCGATTCATGCCAGGTTGAAATCCGCCAGGTGGAAGGCTTCACCATCGGCATCCGTACACTTGGCGAAGAACGCGGCTTTGAGGATACCACGCTGACGCTTGGGCGCATTGTGAATAACCGCATCGGGCTAGATGTCCGCACTGCCAGTGCGGGCGCCTGGAACACATCCGTGCGTTATTACGGCGGTCATTTCGCCATCGCTTCCAGCCTGCATATTACCAAGGATCGCTTCGGCGTGCGGTTCTCCGCCGCTCCCGGCGCCTATGTCGCGCATAATCGGCACATATTTGATGCACCTGGCTTTGAATTGCAGGCGCGGAATCGTCCCATCAGCGGCATCCCCTTTTTGTGTGAAGTGAATAGCCGCGCCATCTGGGCGCGCGCCATGCGCATGGAAGGCTGCAGCCCCTTTGTCGCGCGTCATACCGCAGGCGCGCAGGACCATCTTTACGAAGTGGCCTGGGCCAGCCAAGCCTATCTTGTGGACGTGGATTACACGCCAAGCGCCACGCGCATTGGTGCCACCGTGCGGCGCTTCCATCAGGCGGCCGCATTTCGTGATGCCTCACGCGAAGTTGCCGCCGTGCCGAATTTGCGTGCCGCACGATTTCGCTGGTCTGTGCAGGAGTGGGGCTTTGAAAAGCTTGCCTGCCTTTCAAGTAATGTTTCCTTCTCCCCGACGCGGTTAGAAGATTTTGCCTTCCCCGGTCTGGATGATTTCGCCTTCACGGATCGCGGCGTATTACTGACCGGCGGACGCGGTCTTGGCTTTGTCGTGGATAGCCGCAATTGCCGCGAATTCGCCCTTGCCGTGGATGCGGATGGCGCGCGGCTTGTGGTCATGTGCTTTGATCCGGATCGTTATCTGATCAACGAAGGTGCCACCCCCGTGGTGCGCGCTTCGGGTCAATCCCTCATGTGGAATGCCACTGGCCGCTGGTGGCAAAGCTCCGCCGATATGGATGATGCAACCCTGACGCGCCCGCAGGTCATTCGCCTGGCCGATAACGTCGCCTACGCCATCATTGGTGTCGCACGCATCGCGCGTGATTATGAAGTGCGTGCGCTACGCCTTGGCTGCGACCCGCTTTATGCGCCGCCCTTGCTCTATGGCTTGCCGGATCTGCCGCATGGCGCGCGTGAATTGGCCGCTGAACTGCCCTGGGACCCTGGCTCCATCGCCGCTGGCGCTTCGGCGCAAATCAATGTGCCGCTGCAAGGCGCACGGCCTGGTGATTTCGCGACCGCCGCCTTTAGCCTGGCCACTTCCGGCATCGTCATGCTTGCCCAAGTCGGTGCCACCAATATCGTCACCGTCACCGCTTGGAATCGTAGCAATATCGCCATCAACCTTGCTGCTGGCATCGTCCGCGCCCGGGTGACCAAGGCATGAGGCGCCGCAAGAACAGCATTGATATCGGGCTTGATCTGCGGGAGGCAATCAAGCGCGTCAGCGCCAGCTATGAAGCGGTGCTCAGCCTTGATCCGTTGGTGGAAGATGAGGCGCTGATGCGCGCCCATCGCAACCATATCCAACTTTGCCGTGCAGCACTCGGCCATTTGGAAGCGCTGCTCCGCCTGGCGCGCGCCACGCATCAGGCGGATCAGCGTGAAGTGACTGAAGCCGAACGCCTGCTGGCCGAGGCGCGCCAAGCCTTGGCCGCCGCCCCCATGCCTGATGATGTCCCGCATGAGGAATGATCCGGATTTCCTGGAATTCCTCTGGCTTTGGAATCAACGCAGCGCGCAAGAAACGCCCGCCATTCATCGGCGCATCGCGCGCTGGCTCATGGCGCGGCGTGAAGCCGGGGATCGGCGCCTGCTGCTGATGGCCTTTCGCGGCTGCGGCAAATCCACGCTGATCGGGCTTTGGTGTGCCTGGCTTTTACTGTATAACTCTTCAACGCGTATCCTGGTGGTAGCAGCCGATGCGCAGCTTGCCACGCGCATGGTCGCAACCGTGCGGCGCATATTGGAAACCCACCCGCTTTGCGCTGAATTGCTGCCCGATGTACCAGAGAATTGGGCAGCGGATCGCTTCACCGTCGCCCGCCCCGGCGCTTTGCGTGATCCTTCCATGCTGGCGCAGGGTATTGCCGGCAATATCACCGGTGCACGCGCCGATGTGATCATTTGCGATGATGTCGAAGTCGCCGGCAATTGTGATACGTCCGGCAAGCGTGAGGCGCTGCGTGAACGTCTGGCGGAGCTGGAATTCATCCTGACGCCGGGTGGCACCATTCTTTTCGTCGGCACGCCGCATTGTGAAGAAAGCCTATACCGCGACCCGAAGCATGAAGACGCCTTCCTGCGATCTTATCGCCGCCTGACGCTGCCCATCATGAATGCGGCGGGTGCGAGCGCCTGGCCGGAACGCTTCCCGAAGGAAGCGATTGCAGCGCTCCGCCAACGTGTTGGTGCGCTGCATTTTGAGCGGCAAATGATGCTGAAGGCCCTGCCGGCGGAAGCAGCGCGGCTCGATCCCGCGGCACTCATTCGCTATGCTGATGAACCGGAATATCGCGAAGCCGGCGGGCGGGCGGAACTCAGCCTGCTTGGTCGGCGGTTGGTCTCAGGCGGTGGATATTGGGACCCGGCTTATGGCCGGCCCGGCAGCGGCGATTCATCCGTGCTGGCGGCCTGTTACGCGGATCAGGAAGGCAATCACTTCCTGCATCGGCTGCGCTATCTGACGCATGACCCGGATGCAGCGGATGATCCTGCCACGCAGCAATGCCGGCAAGTCGCGCATATCGCGCGGGATTTGCTGCTGCCGGTTATTCGCGTGGAAACCAATGGCATTGGGCGTTTCCTGCCAGCGCTGCTCAGGCGCGAATTGGCCAAGGCGGGTGCGGCTTGTGCGGTGGTGGAACAGAACAACCATCGCGCCAAGGCGGATCGTATTCTGGGTGCCTTGGAACCGGCTTTGGCTGCGCGGCGGCTGCATGCGCATGAAAGCGTCTTTCGCACCCGTTTCCCAGCCGAAATGGCGGAATGGGCACCAAATATCTCCGGCGCGCGTGATGACGCCTTGGATGCGCTGGCGGGTTGCTTACTGGCCGAACCAGTGCGCTTGGCGCGCGCCGGCCCGCCACCGCGCGCTGCCTATTGGCGTGGAAACTAAGCCGCCGGCTGCTTCAGGATTTCTGAAGCATGCCGCGCGCGGCCCGCATCGGTAATCTCAAACCGACCATCCGCGCGTTGTTGCGCCAATGCCATGCCGGTCAGGCGCAGCAGGCAGGGGCCATCCTTCAAGCCTTCGGGCCGCCCATGCGGGCCCACCAGCGTCAGCCGATGCAGCGCCGAACGGCAGCAGGTTTCCAGATAAGGCTCATTCCACATGGGCCCGGCTTTCCTTTCCGGCGTCTCACCGTCCCTTTGTTCTGGGGTGGTAGCGCCTGTTCTTCAAGCTTTCAGCATAAGGCCAAGCAGCATGTCCATGCAGATTGATCCCCAATGGTGGTTTACTGCCATAGAGGCGCCGGTGGTCGCCGGGCTATTTTGGATGATCCACGGGCTCCGGCGCGAATTGCATGCCCGCATCGAACGCGGCGATGAACGCGATTCGGATGCGCTGACGCGCACGCGGGAAGAATTGGCGCAATTCAAACTGGAAGTGGCGCGCACCTATGTGCCGCTTTCGCTCATTCGCGATCTGGATCGAAGGCTTTCCGATCACCTGCTAAGGATCGAGGAAAAGCTTGAGGAGGTTTCCCGCACGGGTGTCGCCGCGGCACAAGCCGTGCGCCGGATGGAGGAACGGGAATGACCAAGCTGCCCCCGCCGCGCGCGATTGATATCGAAATCCTGGCCATGACACTTTGGGCCGAAGTCGCGGATAAGCCCGTGCGCGCCATTGAAGCCTTGGCTGCCTTGGTGATGAACCGTCTGCGCCAAGGCCGCGACCCCAATGCGCGCCACATCGCCGCCATTTGCCGCGCGCCCTTCCTGTTTGCCTGCTGGAACAGGCATGATCCGCGCCACGCCGCCTTGCGCGCCATCCCGCCTGGTGATGCCGCCTTCGCGGTATGCCCGCGCATTGCGCAACGCGCCGCTTCCGGCCTGCTGCCTGACCCAACCGGGGGTGCCACGCTTTGGCATGATGGGGCGCATCTGCCCGCCTGGGCGGTTGGGCAGGCAAGTATCAGGGAAATTGGCGGCCTCTGTTTTTACCGTGCCGAGGAAATCACCGCGCCGCCAACACGCGCCACGCGCCCGGTGTTGGTTTTGGCAGCAGCCAGTTAAGGCTTATCCCACCCGCACCATGTCGCGCTGCGTCACTACTTCAGTGCCATCGCCCAGCCGATGCCAGGCGCCACCCATCAGAATCTCACTCGGCCGGAAGCGCGCCTTATAGGCCATCTTGCGGCTTTCCGGCACCCAATAGCCCAAATAGACATGAGGCAGGCCAAGCGATCGCGCGCGGCCAATCAGCCACAGCACCGCAAACGTGCCGAGTGAACGCTTATCCTCCTCCGTATCGAAGAAGGAATAAACGGCGGAAAGCCCATCTGCCAGCCAATCGGTCAGGCAGGCACCCAAAAGCCGGTCGCGCGCATCGCGGAATTCAAGAATGCCGGTGCTGATCGGTGTATCTTCGATCATCGCGCGGTAATCGTAATAGCCCATGGCGGCCATATCGCCATCGGCATGGCGCGTTTTCTGATAGCGTTGGAACAGGGTGAATTGTTCCGCCGTGGCGCGGGCCGGCATTTCGGAAATGGTCAAATCCGCATTGGCGCGCAGGATGCGGCGCTGCGTACGGTCTGGCGCGAAATCCTCGCTCACCACGCGGATAGGGACACAGGCCTGGCAGCCAGGGCAAACCGGCGCATAGGCGATATTGTGGCTGCGCCGAAAACCAGCGCGCGAGAGGCGTTCATGCAAGGCTTCCGCTTCCGTGCCGGAAAGCTCGGTCACAATCTTCCGCTCCGTCCGGCCCGGCAAATAGGGGCAGGGCAGCGGGGCGGTCGTATAGAAGAATTGCGGACGGCGGGGTGGGCGATGCAGCATGCCGCTATATTTTCGCCTTCCCGCGCGCCAGAATCAACCACCTTGAAAAAAGGCCCCTCATGGCGCGGGCTTAAGGCTGATGCGCCCCGTTACCTCACGCGGTGCCGCCATCGGCAGAAGCGCACCATCGCGCCAGAAGGCCAGCATATCACCCCAATGCCGGCTGAAGGGGTGGCCGGATTGGCCGGTGGCAATCACGGCAAAGGCGGCATCGGGCTGGGCCAAATCCATCACGCCGCGAAACCCGGCGCCATGCACGGCGGTAAAGCCACCGGCGCGAAACCCGGCGCGGGCCACGGTTTCGCCATCGCCCCCCGGCGCGGCACGCAAGCCCAGCCAATCGCGCAGATACGGGATGAAGCGCAGCATGGCGTGATCAAACCGCGCGACATGGGCAGCGCCCCAGCGCCATGGCCCAGGATCGGGGCCATATTCCGCCGCCAGCGCCGCCACAGCGTCAGTCAAAGCTGCAGCCAGCATAGGCGCGCAGCCTTCTGCCCCGCACCAGCGCGCCGCCGCATCACCCCCTTGCAGCAGGGGCCGCAAGAATTCGGGGGATGGCGCAAAACCATCCGGCGGCAGCTTGGCGCGCGCCAAAAGCGCCTGGCCAAAGCTGCGCAAGGTTGCGTGGAAGATCAGCGGTTCGGGCCGCATGGCCGCCATTTCCCCATCCCAGGCTTGCAGCAGGGTCAATGCTGCCCCTGCCCGGCCTTCCATGGGCGACAGGGCGCGAAAGGCTGGCAGTGCCTCAGTCGCGAAAAGGCTGAAGCGATCCATCTGCAGGCCAGCAAAATCCGCCGGCGTGTGCTGGGGCTGCGCGGCCAAGCCGGCACCGATCCGCCGGAAGCGCCAATCGCCATACCAATCCCGCCCCAGGAATACCGGATGATCAGCCGGTGCCACGCGGTTATTGGCATTCACGATCATGCCACTGGCCGGGCTTTCGATATGCGGCTTGGCCTCAAAAGGCAGAAACCCATCCCATCCCGCCGCCCCATCCCAGCCCGGGCGCGGCAGCGCGCCATCGCCACCACGGCGCTGCGGCACGCGCCCCACAATGAACATCGCAATCCCGCCCGCGCGATCCGCGAGCATCAGATTCTGCACGGGGCTGGAGATATCCTCCGCCGCCACACGCGCTTCCCTGATACTCCCTGCGCGATTGAGCCGCAGCAGACCGCGCGCTGAGGTCTCGCCCGCCGAAAGGCTTGCCATGGTGAGCGCCAATACCGTGCCGGCCTTGCCGGCAAAACTTGGATCAAGATCGGAAATCACCGGCCCATGGCGCGTTTCGCGAAAGCGGAAGGTCACCGGCGCCGCACCGCGCACGGCGATTTCCGCTTCATGCCAGGTGAAATCACGCGGCCCTTCAGGGGTTTCGTAGCGCCCGTCATCGGTGAGTTTTTCGATGAAGATATCCTGCGTATCCGCGTGCGTGGTGGTGAAGCCCCAAGCCAGGTTTTCATTCCGCCCAATCACAATCCCCGGCACGCCGGGCGCGGTGGCGCCCATCAGGCTGCGCCCATCCGGCAGCGTGATACGCGCAAGATACCAAAGAATGGGCGCGCTATGGGAAAGATGCGGATCGGCGGCGAGCAAAGGCGCGCCAGAGGCACTGCGCCCCGAACCCACCGCCCAGGCGTTGGAAGCAATCTCCGGCAGCGGCGCATCTTCCGGGAAGCGTGGCAGATGCTGGGCAAGTGCGGCCAATGCCGCGCCATGCAGGCCCTCACCACGCAGTGCGCCGCTTGCCTTCGCTTCAGCCTGCATCAGCGGTTCATCGGGGCGGCCCGCTGATGTATCTTCCGGCCATAAATCACCAAGCTGTTCGGGTGAAAGCCGCGCGGCAAGCCGCGCACGTTCCAATTCCATGCGCCAGTTGCCACCAAGCCAAAGCCCCATGATCTTGCCCCAAAGCAAGCTATCCACCGGCTGCCAAGGTTCCGGCGCGCCGAGCGCGATGAATTCCGGCGCGGCAAAACGCCCGCGCGATGCGATCCAGCCATTCACGCCGCGCGCATAGGCTTCCAGCACCGCGCGGGTTTCGGCATCAAGCGCGGCCAAATCCGCTATGGCGCGTTCTTCCAAGCGCAAAAGCCGCATGAAGCGATCAAGCCTGAGCGCCGCCGCGCCCGCCACCGCCGCTGTTTGTCCACGCGCGCCACGGCGCATCATTTCCATCTGAAACATCCGGTCGCGCGCGTGCAAAAAACCAAGCGCGGCCCAGGCATCTTCTTCCGTTTGCGCCACGATATGCGGAATGCCATGCGTATCGAGCGATATGCCAACCGGCGCGGCAAGCCCCGCCAGCGCCAATTCAGCGTGACGCGCGGGCAGGGTCCACCACAGCGCGCCGGCAATGCCCCCGATGATGAGCAGGATCATCGCTACCAGCAAAAGCCCGAGCCGCTTCGCCCAAAACCCAAAGCCCCGGCGGCGCGGGCGGCGGCGCTTCATGCGGCGGGGGGGATATTGCCGGTGCGGATCAAAAACGCCGCGCGCACCACGGCACCGCGCCAATCCGCATTGCCATCCGGGCAGCGCACCAGCCGGACGGAGGGATACCAGAGCGTATCCTCCCGCCCGTACTGCCAGCGCCAATCGGAATTGCGCCCATGGGTTAGCATCAGCGCGGGGCGGCCAAGCGCGCCGGCCAAATGCAAGACGGCCGTATCCACCGTCACCACCAAATCAAGCGCCATGATGGCCGCTGCCGTATCCAGGAACCAATCCGGGCTGTTATCCATCTCGGGCCCCAAGCGATCGAGCCCGAAGGGCGCTTCCGTATCCTCGCCAGGGCCTTTTTGCAGGGCGAATAGCCGCGCGCCGCGCAAAGCCGCGATGGGTGCGAAGATGGGCAGCGGGACAGAGCGATTGCGATCCACCGGTGCCTTGGGATTGCCCTGCCAGACAATACCAATGCGAAAGCCCTGATCCCCGATGCGCTGGCGCCAGCGCGCCACACGTTCCGGTTCCGCCGCCAGATAGGGCACGCGGCCTTGATATTGCTGCGGGCGCAGACCAAGCGCGCGCGGCAGATTGAGCAAGGGCAGCCAGGATTTCACGCCCTGCACACGCCCACCGCCATTGCTCGGGCGCGCTTCAATCCCTTCCAGCACAGGGGCCAGCAGCTTCAAAATGCGCGGGTCAAGCACTGCATGCACGCGCACACCGCGCGCGCGCAGCATGGGCAGAAAACGCGCGAATTGGATGGTATCGCCAAGCCCCTGTTCACCCATCACCAAAAGGGATTCCGGCAGCGCGCCACCGCGCCACATCGGCATGGGTTCGGGGCCATTCGGGCCGGGGCGTGTGACTTTGGTGAAGACCTCCGGCATCAAATCGAAGCGCACTTCGTAGGCGTCCCAGGCTTCCTGCCAAAGCCCAGCGCCAAACAGCGCGCGCGCAAGTGCCGCCTTTACTTGCAGATTATCCGGGCAGAGTTGCGACAAGGCACGCAAGGCGGTCGCGGCCTCCATACAGCGCCCGGA
>CAMCZJ010000087.1 GCA_945886995.1 Asaia bogorensis | reverse complement strand
AAGGAATAACTTTCTGGCGTGTCAAACACGCCGGCATCGTGGATCACGACTACTTGGCCGCTGCCCAGCATCAACGGCGCGGTATTGCCAAGGTTGATCAGGAAGGACCCTTTGGCCGCTTTCGGCAATTCCCATTGTTCCCAGAATTGGCCTGATTTTTGGCCAATGGCTTCCGCCTTCAGATAGGCAAAGGGGCTTTGCGCCACGCTGCTTGGCATCAATAGCCGTGCCGCAGGCCAAGCATCATGGCCCGCCAGCCGATCCGCCGCCGCGGTGATTTCACGCGCAAAACGCTGCACACCGGTCATGCCCTGCGTCAGAAAGCGGCCATTGATGGCGATTGGCATCATGCGCTGCGGCGCCCCTTTCCACGGATCAGCGCCAAAGCGCTGACCTTGTCTTGTGGCGCGGCAATGGACCAACCGGCGGCGAAAACCAAGCCGAAAACCAAGGCGGCCAGAAGCGCGGGCCAAAGCCAGCCACCCATGGGCACCAGCGCTGCCAAACCAAGGGCGGCTGGAATGATCGGCCAAAGCAGATCGCGTATCGTCCCCCGCACGGCCGGGTAAAGCCGCGCGGCGGCCCAGCAGCGCCCCAGGCAATCCACCACGCAGCGCGCCGCCCAAGCGAGTGCCGCGCCTTCAATGCCAATCCAGGGCAAAAGCGCCGCGCTCAGCGGCAGGAAGATCGCTGCCAGCACTAGCGAGAATTTAGCGGTCACATCTGGCCGCCCAATCGCTTCCAACAAGACGCCAGGGATGAAGGCCAGGCAGGAAAAGAAAATGCCAAAGGCAAGAATGCGCAGCACCTGGCCGCCGCCCGCGGCAAAAGCCTCGCCCAACCAAAGCCGCAAGAAAAGCTCCGCCCCTGGGATCAGGATCAAGGAAGGCGGCAGGCAAAGCGCCATCACAATCAAGGCGCCGCGCTTCACAAGCAGCGCGGTATCCTGCGGCAGGTCACGATAGGAAGAGGAAATGGCGGGCAGAAGGGTTTGTACCACCGCCACGGGCAAAATCCAAAGTCGCATGATCAGATCAAGCGGTGTCGCGTAAAACGCCACCGCCGAAAGTGTCAGCATGGCGCCGATGATGAAGCGATCCGCGTAAAGCAATAGCTGCGTGAGCGCGCCGGAAAGGCTCATCCACAAACCTTGGCGGAGCAATGGCCGCATCAGGCCAAAGTGCGGCGCACGCAGGCCAAGCCCCGGCACATCGCGATGCGCGATGATGGCATAGGCAATGCCGCTGAAAAGCCGCACCAAAATCACCGCCAACATCACGCCGATCAGGCTGTTCCACACCAACAACACCAGCAAAGGGCCGAGATAGTAAAAGGTGTTGAGCGGGATATTGACGAGATTAGCGAGCCGAAAACGCTGCCAGGCGGAAAGCACGCCCCAAAGCGCGGCGTTCAGCACCACCAAAGGCGCGCCGGCGGCCAGCAATTGAAAGGCTGTGATGGCTTCCTGCCGCAAGCCTTCCGGTACATTCAGGAATTCGCCCACCATCCACGGCATTGCCAGAAAAAGCGCCACTGCCATGATTGAAGATACGCCAAGCAAGGCGAGCAATGTCGCCCCGATCATGGCGCGCGCTTCGTCAACTGCGCCAGTACCCAGCTTTTCCGAAACGCAGCGCGTCAGCGCCATGCCAAGGCCAAGATCGAAAACGCCGAAAATGCCAATCAGCGCCAGCGCAAGCGTGAAAAGCCCCCAGCGTTCCACGCCAAGGGCGCCAACCAGAAACGGCGTGATGACTAGGGCGAGCAACAAGGGCAGGCCGCGCCCAAGCCCATTCCAGAGAATGCCAGAGACCAGCCTGCACCCGCCCGCGCGTTCCGCGGCTCCCGCAGGTTGCGCCTCAGCCATTGGAAATTCCTTCAGCCGGCGGTGCGCTACGAATTCAGAGGATAGGCGCGGGCAACTTGCCGCGCCCGTTCATTGTCAATGCGCGCCGCGGCGCGACAATACCGCAACTGGCGTGCGCAGCAGAATGGAAAAATCTGCCAGCAGCGACGGGCGCGACACATAGGAAACATCCAGCGCAACGCGGGATTCGTAAGACGTTTCGCTCCGCCCGCTCACCTGCCAAAGGCCGGTAATGCCAGGGCGCACCGCCATGTAGTGCGCGGCTGAAGCGCCGTAATAGCGATCAATCTCCGCTTCCTGCACGGGGCGGGGGCCAACCAGGCTCATCTCACCGCGCAGCACATTGATCAACTGCGGCAATTCATCAAGGCTGGTGGACCGCAGGAAGCGCCCGATCGGCGTGATGCGCGGATCATTCTTCAGCTTGCGGGTCGCTTCCCATTCAGCGCGCGCCGCCGGATCATTGGCCAGCAGCGTTTCAAGGCGCGCTTGCGAATCAATCACCATGGAGCGGAATTTGAGGCAGCCGAACAGCTTGCCGCCGCGACCCACGCGCTGATGCGCGAAGAAGGCCGGGCCACCATCGGCACGCAGCATCAACGCCACGATCAGGAAGAACGGGGCGAGCAACAACAGCCCGACGCCAGCGCCGATGATATCAAGCGCGCGCTTCGCGATGGGGAAAAGCGCCTTGCGGTCGCGTTCCAAACCAATGGTCTGGGTCGTGGATTGCTGGATGGTCTGTACGGGTACGCTGGACATGGTGTCCTGAGCCTTCGAACCTGAAAGAAAGAGGCGATGAACCTCTCACTGGGGGGTACCGGATTCACGGTATTGATGAAGGGTTTAAGTCCTCAACGGGGGCGGATTTGGGCCGCGGTTGCGGCCAGATTGTGGCAAACGCGGCGGATGTTGCGGCGCTGCGAGTGCGGCTCTGGATTGGTGGGAAAAACGCCCGTTAAGTGACTGACGTAGCGCTATGTTATCTGCGGGCATGCCAGCCTGGCGCCAGCACCCAAAGCCCGTCGAAGCCGCCAATCAGGTCCCGGCCGGGCTGATGGCTGGCGCCAACCAGTGTTAGCGCGCCCTCATCGCCCAAAACATAAAGGGTTTGGGGCTCAAATTCCCCCTCCGCCAATTGGTGCGCCAGCTTGGCATTCAGCGCCGCCACCCGCTTCGGGTCGAGTCGCGCGAAGTAGACCGCATCAGTCTGCAGCCCTTTGGTGGCGGCAAAAACCGCGATCTCCTCCCACCAGGGGGCCTGATTGCCGGAGGGGATGATGCGGATGCGCGTGTAATAGCGCGCGGCCTCGGCCCAGAAAGGGTCCGAAAGCCGCAAAGGCGCGGTGGCGGCCGTGGGGGGGAAAAAATGATGCAGCCGGGCAAAGCCGGGTCGCATATCCAAGACTTGGATAACAACCAGGCCGGCCAGTACAAAGCCGGCCCGCCGCCCACCGAGCCAGCGGATCAGCAGAAAAACCGCGGTGATCAGCGCGGCATAGCCAAGCGGCCAGATGAAGCGTTCTGAAGCACGCAGCGCATCCGCATAGCGCTGAATCCATTGCGGTAACTCGACAATAGTGAAGGTGACACCAGCAATGGAGACATTCGGCGAAATGGCGAATAGCGCCATGGCAGCCAACACCAGGATCAGCGGCCAGAAGCGCCCTTTGGGCTTGGTTGGGTTCTTGGCCCAAGCCAATAGCGCAAGCAGCACCAGCAAAAGCGCGCCAAGACCGGCATAGGAATGCCCAACTTCCACATGGCTCGGTCCCGGCAAGTCCGGCAGGAAGGCGCCCCAGGGCGAGGGGTCCAAGGGAGCCAGCACATCCATTTGCATCTGCCCATAGCCGCCCCAAAACCCGCCAAAGCCGCCGCCCAGCACGAACATCCCGCCCGCCCAAAGTGCTGCCAGCACAAGGGCGAAGATGATGACCACTTCAGCGAAAAGCCCGCTGCGCTTGGTGCCATCCAGCCAGCGCGCCAGGACATCCGCGGTCCAAAGAGCGGCCACCATGGGTAGCAGATAGGCATGGATCAGCGCTGTCGCGACCAACAAAGCCGCCCAAGCCAGCCAACGTGCTTTTGCCCCATGCGTCAGGCAAAGCCACAGCCCGATCAGCAGCAGAAAATGCGCCGAAAGCGCGAAATGCCCGCCCATGCGCGCGAGCATTGTCGGTTGCAGTACAAACAACGCGGCACCGGCCAGCCGCGCCAAAGGGTCAGGAGTGGCAAGCCCGATGATGCGCCACGCCATGAAAGCTTGCAGCCCCGCGCAGCCGTAAATCCAAAGCCCCCAATATTGCGAAACCTCCAGCACCGGGCTGATGGCCTTGAAGAAGAAGGCCAGCAGCGGAATCGCATCCGCGTAGTAGATGGAGGAACTCACCTCCAGCCCCCAAAGCGGGTTGAGGCCGGGCGGCCAGGACCACGGCGCGCGGCGAAAGAAGCTCCAGCCCAGCCAATATTGCACCGGGTCGGGGCCGATCATGCCGCTCAACATCCAACCCGTATTCCAGGGCGGCAGGATATGGAGCCCGAAGGCATAGGCGATCACCGCCCAGCCAATCAGCACCGAAGCCGCAGCCCCGGCCCATGCTTTCAAAGCTGGTCGCGTCACGCTTTATCGCCGGGCAGGTAGCGTTCCACCAGGTAAAGCGGCCGGCCCTTGGTTTCGTTGAAGATGCGCCCGAGGTACTCGCCGATGATGCCAAGCATCATCATCTGCACGCCACCCAGGAACAGCGTCACCGCCAGAAGGCTCGGGTAGCCGGCGACAGGATTGCCGAAGAAGATAGTGCGGAAGATCAACTGCGCCAGAAAGGCCAAGGCGCCAATCGCCGTAATCAGCCCGATATAGGTCGCGATTTTGAGCGGTGCGACGGTGAAGGAGGTGATGCCCTCCAGCGAAAAATTCCAGAGCTTCCAGTAATTCCATTTGGTCGTGCCGGCAGCGCGCGGCGCGCGGTCATAACGCACCGCAATCGCGGGAAAGCCGATCCAGGCGAAAAGCCCCTTCATGAAGCGATGCTGTTCGCGCAGCTTTAGCAGCGCATCCAGGGCGCGGCGGCTCATCAGCCGGAAATCGCCGGTATCGGGGGGCAGATGCACCTTGCCGCTGATGCGCTGCATCAGCCGGTAAAACGCGGAAGCGGTCGCCTTTTTCAGCCAGGTTTCGCCGGCGCGGGTATTGCGCTGCGCATAGGCAACATCGAAGCCCTGGCGCCAGGCGGCGATCAGGTCTGGGATTACCTCCGGTGGGTCTTGCAGATCGGCGTCAATCACCACCACTGCCTCAACCCCGCGGGCGTGATCCAGGCCGGCAGTGAGTGCAATTTCCTTGCCGAAATTGCGGCTGAGATTGAGCACTGAGGCGCGCTGATCCTTGGCCTGAAGGCCGAGCATCACGGCAAGCGTGCCATCCTTCGACCCATCATTCACATAGACCACTTCCCAGGTGAGGCCGATATCGGCCAGCGCCGCCTCCAACCGCGCATGGAATTGGGGCAGCACCTCCTCCTCCTGATAGGCGGGGACAACGATGGAAAGCGCGGGTGGGTCTTTGGACAAGCGCGGAGCCTCAACAGGGGGTACATGGGGTGATAACAACCGAGATAGGGCGAAAACATGGCCCCGGGTGGAATTCAGGTAAGTGGCCGACCAAGGTTTTGCATCCTGCATCGGAATCCTTGATGCTGTTCACTAAACGAGAGGAGCTTTTCCCTTCATGCCGGCCCCGCGCAATCTCACCGAGCTTGAAGCCGATATTCGCCGCGATCAGGAACTGGTGGCCCATCCGCGTGCCGCCTGGCTTGGGGCTAAAACCAGCGGCGGCGCGCCGGTGCTGGATTGCCTGATCATCGGCGCTGGGCAATGCGGCCTTGCGGTGGCGCATGCACTGAAGCGCGACAAGGTCAGCAATATCCTGCTGTTGGACCGCGCGCCGGAGGGCAAGGAAGGCCCCTGGGTGACCTATGCCCGCATGCCGACCTTGCGTTCATGGAAGGATCAGAACGGGCCTGATCTCGGCATCCCTTCGCTGACCTATCAGGCTTGGCATGAGGCGCAATTCGGCGCGGCACACTTCGCCGCGATGAGAATGATCCCCCGCGAAGCCTGGCAGGATTACCTGAGTTGGTTGCGCCGCATCCTGGAACTACCGGTACAAAACGGGGTCACGGCAGGGCGCATTTCACCGTCCCGCACGGATGATGGGCTGCCCTGCCTTCGGGTGGAAAGCTCGGCCGGACCTTATCTCGCGCGCAAGGTGGTGCTGGCGACAGGGCAGGAGGGTATCGGCGAATGGTGGATGCCGGATTTCCTGCGCGCGCTGCCGGCGGATAAGCGTGCCCATAGCGCGGATGCGATTGATTTCGCGGCGCTGAAAGGCCGCGTATTGGCGGTGCTGGGCGCGGGTGCCTCGGCCTTCGACAATGCGGCCATGGCGCTGGAAGCCGGGGCGGCGGAAGTGCATTTGTTTTGCCGCCGAGCGGATCCCATGATTATCCAACCCTATCGCTGGCTGACCTTTGCCGGCTTCATGCGCCATATCTTCGAGGCGCCAGATGAATGGCGCTGGCGCTTCATGTCCTACATCCTTGGACTGCGTGAGGGTTTTCCGGCGGATACTTATGCGCGGGTGAATGCCTTTCCCAATTTTATCATGCATGTCGGGCGGCCTTGGACCGGGGCGCGCGTGACGGAAGGGCGGGTGGAGTTGGACACAGCGCGCGGTGCCTTCATGGCCGATTACGTGATTTGCGGCACGGGCGTGCGCATGGACCCAATGCTTATCCCGGCCCTTGGGGATTGTGCGGGCAATATTGCCCTTTGGGCGGATTGCTATACGCCACCGGCTGAAGAAGCCAATGAACGGCTTGGGGAATTCCCCTATCTGGCGCCGGATTATGCCTTTGTGGAAAAGCACGCGGGGCAGACGCCCTGGATCCGTGACATCCATCTGTTTGGCATTGGCACCACCATGTCCTTTGGTCCTGCCGGTGCGTCTATCAATGCCATGACCATCGCGGCACCTCGGCTTGCTGCGGGCATCACACGCGGCTTGTTCGAAGCCGATCTGCCGCGGCTTTACGGCGATTTGCGCCGTTATGACATTCCTCAGGTGGTGCTTGATCCGAGCCGGATCACTGCGGAGTGACGCATTCGGGACATGAAAAACCCGCCCAGACTGATGGCCGGGGCGGGTTCGTAAAGCTTGACCTGAAATTCAGGAGTTTCAGAACTTCCAGGTAAGGCCAGCCATGAAGCGGTTGCTGCAGATCTTGAGATCCAGGCATTCCTTCTGGCTGATATCGGTGCCGTAATAGCCGACACTGGCGGAAAAGCCTGCCGCAATCTCACGCTGCAGGAACACGCCATAGGCCAGGTAATCGGGCGCACCGAAGCGGCTATTGCGTTCAATCCATTGATAGCCAAGACGGCCAGAAAGCGTGACATCAAAAACCGGCGTCTTCCAGTCAAAACCGCCTTCAAGCCAGACGCCATCGCCTGAACTGCCAAAGAAATCCGGCGAATAGGCAGCGGTGCCAAGCAGTGTCACCGGCTCAATTTCATAAGACAGCTTCATCACGCCTTCTGCAAAGGCGAGATCATACTGGCCGGGCTGGGCGGTATAGCCGGGGTAGGAATAATAGACGCCACCGATATCAACCTTCAGGCCGCTCAGTTCAAAGCGAAAGCCCGCAAGCCCATCCACTTCCTGGCGCGCATCGGTGCCTACGAAAGTGACATTGCTGACAAAGCCGCCGATATAGAAGCCGCTTTCGTGGGAAAGTTCCAGGTTGCCCTGCGCCGCGGGGCGATTGCGGGTCTGGCTGATGTTGCGGAACATGTAATCGGTCTGACCGACTGCGGAGCCGGTCACCGAAAAGCCATTGCCCAATTCAACTTGAGCAAGTGCAGGGGTTGAAACGAGGCCGAGCGCGAAACCCAGCGCCATTAGTTTTCTGATCATCCTATACTTTCCCTTTGCGACGAGGTTGAACTGATGACGAAACTCCGCGTCAGCAGCTTCGTACGGGGATCAGTTTAGGTCAGAATGTTTTTCGAGCATTTAACGCGAACCAGACAATTTGTGCTTTCTAAATGTGCAGATATTTCGATTCAGATAAAAAGAAGCGCAACCTTATGGATATCTGACGCTTGAATTGCTGTAGCATTAAATTAAGGCCATGTAAGAGAGCGGACCCGCAAAGAATTATCGCGGGCCCGATCCAAGTATTCTCAAGCAGTCGGCAGCGGCATGGTCCTTTTGCGCCAGGCGGAGGCCTGCATGGCGGATGACTTCACATGCACCAACACCGGCCGATCCGTGATTGCGAAGGCTTCCGTAAGCGCTGCCTCAATCTGATCTTCGGTTTCGATGGAAACCGCCGCAGCACCAAAGGCCTTGGCCCAGGCGATGAAATCCGGGTTGGAAAGCCGGATCGCGGCATCATAGGCGCGGCCCGGATAACGGCCTTCATGATGCATGCCGATGGTGCCGTAGCAGGAATTATCCGAAAGGATGATCACCGGCGCGACACCTTCGCGCACCGCGGTCGCGATTTCATTCCCGGTCATCAGAATCCCGCCATCACCCACAAAGGCCACCGCGCGCTTGCCCTTGCGCCGCAAGGCCGCGGCAACCGCCATCGGCACTGCCGCCCCCATGGCGCCAACCACGGAAGCGAGGAAACACTGCGTTTGCCGGAAGGGAAAATAGCGATGCAAGAAGGACGAGAAATTCCCAGCATCTGAAGTGATCGCCGCATCACGCGGCACATGCCGCGCCGCCGCCGCGCAGACCGCGCCGAAATTCACGCCATCTTCCATCTTGTCCCATTCGGGTGCCAGCAATTTGCGGTGAATGGCATTAAGGCCAGAGACCCAGCGCTTGCGCGCCTCAGTCGCTTCCGGGGCATTGCGCGCCAGAAGGCCGCGAATCACTGCAAGCGGATCAGCCGCAATCGGCAAATCCACGCGCCAGACGCGGCCAATTTCATTCGCATCCGGCCAGACCTGCACCATGGTCAACTGCGGTTCGGGTGCTGCGGGGAAGCTATAGGATTGGCTGATTGAATCCGACATGCGTTCGCCAAGGCAGATCATCAGATCGGCCTTTTTCATTTCCTCAATCAGTGGTTTCGGCACACGAATGCCCATATAGCCGCCGTAATTCGGATGATCGGCATCAAACAGATGCGGGCGGCGATGGGTTGGGCTGATCGGCAGTGTCCATGCCTCGGCCAGCCGGTTCAATTCGGCGGAGGCATCCTCGCCATGGGTCGCGAGCGCACCGCCCACCAACACCAGCGGGCGTTCTGCATTGGCGAGCAATTCCGCGAGCTGGTCCAAATCCTCAGCCCTGGGGCCAGCCAAAGGCATGGCGCGCGGCTTCACCACAGGGCCTTCGGCAGGCGCGTCAAAAATGTCTTCGGGCAGGATCACGGCCACCGGGCCTGGCGTGCCGGATTCAGCCAAATGGAAGGCGCGCGCAATGGTCTCACTCGCCTGGATTGGTTCAATGACTTCAAACACACCCTTGGTGATGTCCGACAAAAGCCGAGAATAATTCTGTTCCTGCAGCGCAAGCCGGCCGATATCCTTGCGTTCCACATGGCCGATCAGCATCACCAGCGGCGTTGCATCATGATAGGCGGTGTGCAGCGCGATCATGGCGTTGGTCGCCCCCGGCCCGCGTGAGACCAGCGCCACACCAGCGCGGCCATTGCGCATGCGGCCATCGGCGGCGGCCATGAAGCCCGCACCACCTTCATGTCGGCAGACTACCAGCTTGATATCGGGGAATTCGCTAAGCGCATCAGTCAGGCCAAGATAACTTTCCCCCGGCACGCAATAGATGATGTCAATATCATGCGCCGCGAGGCTTTCTGCCAGCATATAGCCGACGGTCTTGGTCATGGGTCTCTCTCCTATCCTGTCTTACTCTGCGCGAATGCCAAGCTGACGAATGACAGCTTCGAAATTTGCGCGATACTCCGCCAAAACCTGTCGGAAAGCATCCGGGCCGGCGAAGAAGGCCTCGGTTCCGATATTGGTCAGACGCTCATGCGTGTCGGGCTGTACAGCGATTTGTTCCACGGCGCCTGCGATTTGCGCGATGATGGCGGGTGGCGTGGCGGCGGGGGCCATCAGGCCGATCCAGCCGGTATAATCATAGCCCGGCATATCGGCGGCCTCCGCCAGCGGTGGGATATCAGGTGCCAAGCGACTGCGCCGCCCGCTGGTGGACCCATAGGCCTTGAGCTTGCCTTCGCGGATCAGCGTGCCGGAAGCGGCGAGCGTTTCGATAGCGAAATGTACCTGGCCACCAAGCACAGACGCCATGGCGGGGCCGCTACCCTGATAGGGGATATGCAGCGCGTCAACATTCGCACGAGCAAGAAAAAGCGCGGTCAGCACATGCTGCGATCCTGCCGCGCCGGAAGACGCATAGGTGTATTTGCCGGGATTGGCGCGCAGCAAAGCCAGCAGGGCGCGCGCATCGGGTGGCGGGAAATCCGCGCGCGCCACCAGGATATAGGGTGAGCCGGAAAACCGTGCGACCGGCGCCAGATCGCGGTCAACATCATAAGGCGTGCGATGGATCAACGGCCCCAGGCTGATCGGGCCAATGGAAGCGGCAAGCAGCGTATGACCATCTGGCACGGCTTTCGCGACGATATCCGTACCGATGCTGCCCCCCGCGCCGGGGCGATTTTCCGGCACAATCGGTTGACCCAATGTTTCCGAAAGGCGCTGCGCCATCAAGCGACCGACCTGATCTGTTGCTTGGCCCGGCGGCCAGGGTACCACCAGGCGAATGGGGCGCGATGGCCATGCCTGCGCCATGGCTGGCCTGATCAGAAATGGCAGCCCTGCCAAGCCAAATGTGCGACGGTTGATCATGATGCGTTTCCTCACCCTCACGCCATCCTGACGCATTGGCGCGTGAGTGCAAGCGGGGAGGTCTATGAAAAACCTATTGCGGTTTGATCCCGGCAGCCCGCGCTAGCGCACCAAGCGTTGCCAATTCGCTTCTGATGAAGGCGGTGTATTCGGCGGGCGTCCATGGCGGGGGTGCGCCGCCCAAATCCTCAAGCTTTGCGCGTGTTTCCGGTTCGGCCAACATGGCCTGGGTTTCACGCGTGAGCCACGCCAGAATAGGAGCGGGTGTGGCAGCCGGGGCGGACATGCCAAACCAGGCGGCGGAGACCACATCAAGCCCGGCTTCGCGCATGGTGGGCAAATCAGGGAAAAGGGGCGAACGGGTTTCGCTCAACAGCGCCAAGGCGCGGAGCGACCCGCTGCGGATATGCCCAACCGCGGAAGGCAGGCTATCAATAATGCCTGGCACAATACCCGCAATCACATCCGTCAGCGCTGGCCCAACACCGCGATAGACGACCGAGCGCACCTCAACCCCCAGCGCCTGACCAAGCCGCACGCCGGCCAAATGGGAGGAGGTGCCAATGGCCGCTACTGCCAGAGTCAATTCACGTTCTCGCCGGCCCAATTCAAGATATTCTTGGATATTGCGCGCGGGATGATTGCGCGTGACCAGCAGGGCAGGGGGCGTGCGTGACAGCAGCGCGATATGCGCGAAATCTGCCATCGGGTCATAGCCGATATTGGGATAGATCGCGGGTGAGACGCCATGCGAGGTGGAAGATGATAC
>CAMCZJ010000086.1 GCA_945886995.1 Asaia bogorensis | reverse complement strand
GCTGATCGGCATTACGTGATGGAACATGGCCGGGTGGTGGATATGGTCGCGAATGCGGACCTGAATGCCTCACTTGATCGGTTGCACCAATATCTGGGCGTTTGAACCGGGGTTGGCTTTTGGGTGGCGGTACAGATTTAAACAAAGGAAACCAAGAAATGAGCCTTGCACGTCGGGATATTTTGGCCGGTTCAGCTGGTGCTGCTGCCTTTGGCGCGCTGCCCTATCGCAGCGCCAAGGCGCAGGGCGGCCCCACGATCAAGATCGGCGTACTGAACGACATGTCCGGCATGTATCGTGACATTGCGGGCATGAGTGCGGTTGCTTGTGTACGTGCGGCTGTGCAGGAATTTGCGGGACGCGGCATCAACATTGAAGTGCTGGCGGCGGACCATCAGAACCGCCCCGATGTCGGTGTGAATATTGCGCGCCAATGGATTGATCGTGATGGCGTGGACGTGCTGCTTGATGTGACGACATCTTCCGTGGCCTTGGCTGTTTCTGATATCTGCCGCGAAAAAAATAAGGTGCATCTGAACAGCAGCGCCGCGTCAAGCGACCTGACCGGGGCGCGCTGCAATGCGAATACCGTGCATTGGACCTATGACACCTGGATGTGCGCAAAGTCTACCGGTGGTGCAATGGTGCGCGCGGGTGGCGATAGCTGGTTCTTCATCACGGCGGATTACGCCTTCGGCCATGCGCTGGAACGCGATACGGGGAATTTCGTGCGTAACGCTGGCGGGCGCGTGCTGGGCCAGGTGCGTACGCCCTTCCCGGGCACGACGGATTTCTCATCCTTCCTGGTGCAGGCGCAGGCTTCGCGCGCAAAGGTGATTGGCTTTGCCAATGCTGGGGCGGATACAACCAATTGCGTGAAGCAAGCCGCTGAGTTCGGCATCACGCGCCGTGGGATCAAGCTCGCTTCCTTGCTCATGTTCATCAATGACGTGCATGCGCTTGGCCTGGCGACGGCGCAGGGGCTAGTGCTGACCGAAACCTTCTATTGGGATTTGAACGACGCGACGCGGCGCTTCACCAATAAGGTGCGTTCCGCCATGTCGCCCAATATGCCTTCCATGACCCATGCTGGCTGCTATGCCGGCGCGCTGCATTACCTGAAGGCGGTTGCCGATATGGGGCCGGCGGCGGCGAAGGCCGATGGCGCGGCGGCGGTGGCGCGTATGAAGGCGATTCCCACGGATGATGATTGCTTTGGCAAGGGCAGCATCCGTGCGGATGGGCGCAAGCTCCATCCGGCCTATTTGTTTGAAGTAAAGGCGCCATCGGAAAGCAGTGGCCCGTGGGATTACTACAAGCTGCTGCAAACCACGCCTGCCGAAGAAGCGTTCCGGCCGGTTTCAGAAGGCGGCTGTTCGCTAATCCGTAGCTAATCCAACAACATCATCGCTTGAGGAAGAAGAAAATGCAGGTATCACGTCGGAATGTTATCGCCGGAGCGGCCGCCACCGGCGCCCTACCGCTCTCTCTCGCCCGCGCGCAGGCGGCGAATACGGTGCGGATTGGTGTCATGACCGATATGTCCGGCACCTATCGCGACAATACCGGCCCGACCTCGGTTGCTGCCGCGCGTGAAGCTGCTGCCGAGTTTGGCGCGAGCCACGGTTTCCGCGTTGAGGTGATTGAAGCCGATCACCAGAACCGCCCGGATGTTGGCGTGAACCTGGCGCGGCAATGGTATGATCAGGGCATTGATCTGATCCTGGATGTACCAACTTCCTCCGTGGGCCTCGCGGTGTCAGGCGTGGCGCGGGAAAAAAACAAGGCCTATATCAATGTCGGTTCGGCAACGGCTGACATGACCGGCGCGCAATGCAGCCCGAATACCATTCACTGGGCCTATGACACCTATATGCTGGCGCGTTCCACCGGTGGTGCCACAGTGCGCGCGGGTGGCGATACTTGGTTCTTCATCACGGCTGATTACGCCTTCGGCCATGCGCTTGAACGCGATACGGCGAATTTCGTGCGCAATTCAGGCGGGCGTATTCTCGGCCAGGTGCGCACGCCTTTCCCGGGCACCACGGATTTCTCGTCCTTCCTGTTGCAGGCGCAAGCTTCGCGCGCGAAGGTGATTGGCTTCGCCAATGCCGGCGCCGATACGCAGAATTGCGTTAAGCAGGCGGCGGAATTCGGTCTGACGCGGCGCGGCATAAAGCTCGCTTCGCTGCTGCTGTTCGTGAATGACGTGCATGGCATGGGCCTGCAAACGGCGCAGGGGCTGGTCTGCACCGAAAGCTTCTATTGGGACATGAACGACAAAACGCGTGCCTGGACCGAGCGTATGCTCCGCCGCGTGTCGAATAATTACCCGAACATGATCCATGCCGGCTGTTATTCGGGTGCGCTGCACTTCCTGAAGACCGTGGCTGCCATGGGCCTGCCGGCGGCCAAGGCTTCCGGCCTTGACCTGGTGAACCGCATGAAGGCTCAGCCTTCTGATGATGACCTGTTCGGCAAGGCCACCATCCGCCCGGATGGCCGGCGCCTTATCCCCTCATACCTGTTTGAGGTGAAGACGCCGGCGGAAAGCACAAAGCCTTGGGATTACTACAAGCTGCTGCAAACCACTCCGGCCGAAGAAGCCTTCCGCCCGATCGGTGAAGGCGGCTGCGCTTTGGTTCGTTCGTGACTTAATCAAGCAGGAGGGGAAGCGTCATGACAACAACAAGGCGTGGTGTTCTTGGGGGTGCCGCCGCTGGCGGTGCTGCCCTTGGTGGCTTGCCATGGCGCTCTGCCCGCGCACAGGCGGCAAATACTATTCGTATTGGCGTGCTCAATGACATGTCGGGCCCATACCGCGATATCAGCGGCCCCTATGGGCTGGAATGTACCCGCCAAGCGGTGCAGGAATTCGGCAATCGCGGCTTCAATGTCGAAGTCATCAATGCGGACCATCAAAATCGTCCTGACGTTGGGGTGAATATCGCGCGCCAATGGTATGACCAGGGCGTGGATATGATCATTGATGTGCCGACATCTTCGGTCGGTCTCGCTGTCGCCAATATCGCGCGGGAAAAGAACAAGGTTTGCGTGAATACTGGTTCTGCTACCTCTGATCTGACCGGGCCGGCCTGCACGCCCAATACCGTGCATTGGATGTATGACACCTACATGCTGGCAAAATCCACCGGCGGTGCGATGGTGCGCGCGGGTGGCGATAGCTGGTTCTTCATCACCGCTGACTACGCCTTTGGCCATGCGCTGGAACGTGATACCGCGAATTTCGTGCGTAATGCCGGCGGGCGCGTGATGGGGCAGGTACGTTATCCCTTCCCGGCAACGACGGATTTCTCATCCTTCCTGGTTCAGGCGCAGGCGTCACGCGCCAAGGTGATCGGCATGGCCAATGCTGGCGCCGATACGATCAATACCGTGAAGCAGGCTGCGGAATTTGGCATCACGCGCCGTGGCGTGAAGCTTGCGGCGCTGCTGATGTTCCTGCCGGATGTGCATGCGCTTGGCCTGCAAACCGCGCAAGGGCTGATCCTGACGGAAAGCTTCTATTGGGATTTGAATGACCGCACCCGCGCCATTTCCGAAAGGCTGCGTCCGCGGTTGCGTGAAGTGCGGCCCAATATGGCTTCCATCGCCAATTACTCCGGCGCGCTGCATTACCTGAAGGCGATTGCCGATATGGGTGTGGCTGCTTCAAAGGCTTCGGGGGCGGAAGTGGTGGCGCGCATGAAGGCCATTCCTTGCGATGATGATGCGTTTGGCCCCGGCACGATCCGCGCTGATGGCCGCAAGCTTTGCCCTTCCTATCTGTTTGAGGTGAAGGCGCCGTCCGAAAGCCGCGGGGCTTATGATTACTATAAGCTTCTGCAAACCACCCCGGCTGAGGAAGCTTTCCGCCCGATGAATGAGGGCAATTGCCCCATGATCCGAGCCTGACGTGAAACTAATGTTATCCACTTCGCGCCACGCCCATGGCTTTCGCCATGGCGCGGCGGTGCCCTGAGGGAAAATCTCCGCATGGATGAGATATTCGGCATACCGACGCCGCTGCTCTTTGGACAGCTTCTGCTCGGACTTATCAATGGCGCCTTCTACGCGATGCTGTCACTCGGCCTCGCAGTTATCTTCGGGCTGCTCAACATCATCAACTTCACCCATGGCGCGCAGTTCATGATGGGCGCCTTCGTGGCCTGGATGCTGCTGCATTACCTTGGCATTGGCTATTGGTGGGCGCTGATCCTCTCGCCGCTGCTGGTCGGGCTGACAGGGGTGATATTAGAACGAACTATGATCTGTCAGCTTTACAAGATGGATCATTTGTACGGAATGCTGCTGACATTCGGGTTATCGCTGATCATTGAAGGCGTGTTCCGAAATCAATACGGCTCCTCTGGTATGCCCTATCGCATTCCGCCGGAATTGTCGGGGGCTTGGGATCTCGGCTTCATGTTCATGCCGGTTTATCGCGGCTGGGTCGTGGTGTTCGCGCTATTCGCCTGCATCACCACCTGGCTCGTGATCGAGAAAACCCGGCTTGGTGCTTATCTGCGCGCGGCGACTGAAAACGCGCCGCTGGTGCAGGCCTTTGGCGTGAATGTGCCGCGCATGATCACGCTGACCTATGGTGCGGGTGTTGCTTTGGCCGCGCTGGCCGGCGTGCTGGCAGCGCCGATCTATTCGGTCAATCCGCAAATGGGCACCAACCTGATTATCGTGGTGTTTGCGGTGGTGGTGATCGGCGGCATGGGCTCCATCCTCGGGTCCGTGCTGACGGGCTTTGGGCTTGGCATCATTGAAGGTCTGACCAAGGTTTTCTATCCGGAAGCCTCGGCCACTGTGATCTTCATCATCATGGTTATCGTTTTGCTGGCGCGTCCTGCCGGCCTTTTCGGGAGGGCTTGATCCATGGCCGGTCATTCCATGACAAGCAGCGCCGCCCCTACGGGCCCGCAGGAAGATATCTTCGGCTTCACCAAGGCCCAGTTCGTGGCCCTTTTGGTCATGTTTGCGGCCTTGGTGGTGGCGCCCTTCTTCCTGTATCCCGTCTTCCTGATGAAGCTTCTCTGCTTCGCGATGTTCGCCTGCGCCTTCAATCTGCTGATTGGCTATGTTGGGCTTACATCGTTCGGTCATGCCGCCTATTTTGGCATGGGCGGGTATATCGCCGCACATAGCGCCAAGGTTTGGGGGCTAACGCCGGAAGTCTCGATCCTGATCGGCGCGCTTTTGGCGGGCGTACAGGGGGCGATTTTCGGTTGGGTCGCCATTCGCCGCCAGGGCATTTACTTCGCCATGATCACACTGGCCTTGGCGCAGATGATCTACTTCTTCTGCCTGCAAGCGCCCTTCACTGGCGGTGAAGATGGCATTCAGGCGGTGCCGCGCGGCCATCTGTTCGGCTTCATCTCTCTCGCTCCCGACATGACCATGTATTGGTTTGTCGCAGCCGTGTTCGTGGCCTGCTTTCTGCTGATCCACCGCATTGTGCATTCGCCCTTCGGCCAGGTGCTGAAAGCCATTCGTGAAAATGAACCGCGCACCACATCGCTAGGTTATCGGACGGATGACTATAAGCTGGTGGCCTTTATCCTTTCCGCGACTATTGCGGGGGTTGCGGGCGGGACCAAGTCTCTCGTGTTTGGTATTGCAACACTGACCGATGTGCATTGGTCCATGTCCGGTGAAGTACTGCTGATGACTCTGGTGGGCGGGCTTGGCACGGTGTTCGGGCCCATGATCGGTGCTGCCGTGATTGTCGCCATGCAGAACTACCTGGCTGAGATGGGCGCCTGGGTCACGGTGATCCAGGGCGTGATCTTCATTGCCTGCGTGCTGGCCTTCAGGCGCGGCATTGTGGGTGAAATCGGCAATCTGCTGCGCGTTCGTCTGTAAGGCGTTCAGCGTTCCTGAAACAGGGCGCCTCTGCTGCGGATCGCGGCAGAGGCGCTTTGCTTTTGGGCATGGCGCGGCGCCGCTGGGCCGCCTTCAGCAATCCAGGGCTTGCGAAAGCGGCGCTTTGGGGGTTTCTAACAGGGTGATGAAGCCACCCTTTTTCGCCATCGGAATTTCCCTGTGAGAACGCCGGTTCTGGACGTGTCCGGGCTTAGTCTTGGCTTTCGCCAAGATGGGCGGATGCTCGGCATTCTGGATGGTATTTCCTTTCGCGCCGAAGCCGGCAAGACGCTTGCTATTGTGGGTGAAAGCGGCTGCGGGAAATCTGTGGCATCGCTGGCCATCATGGGGCTGCTGCCAGAGAATGCGGAAGTATCGGGCAACGCGCGGCTGATGGGCCGCGATTTACTCGGCATGTCCGCGGAAGAACGCCGGGCGTTGCGCGGCGCTGAGATGGCGATGATTTTCCAGGAACCCATGACCAGCCTGAACCCAGCCTTCACAGCTGGTGAGCAGGTGGCCGAGGCTTTGCGGCTGCATCAGCGCCTGGACCGTGACGCGGCCTTCAAGGCGGCTATCGCGATGCTGGAGAAGGTCCGCATCCCGGATGCGGCGCGGCGGGCGCGGCAATACCCGCATCAGCTTTCAGGCGGCATGCGTCAGCGTGTGATGATCGCCATTGCACTCGCCTGCCGGCCCAAGCTGCTGATTGCCGATGAACCGACCACGGCCTTGGATGTGACCGTGCAGGCGCAAATCCTGGCGCTGCTGGATGATCTGAAGCGGGAGACCGGCACGGCGGTTATCCTGATCACGCATGATCTGGGCGTGGTTGCGGATCACGCCGATGATGTTGTGGTGATGTATGCCGGGCGTGTGGCGGAACAGGCGCGCGCGGCTGATCTCTTTGCGCGGCCTGAGCACCCCTATACCGTTGGGTTATTGGGCGCAGCACCAGCGGCAGGGGTGCGCGGCGAAAGGCTTGCCAGCATTGAAGGCACGGTGCCCGATTTGCGCGCGCCGCCGCCTGGCTGCCGCTTCGCGCCGCGCTGCCCCTTTGCCATTGCGCGCTGCGCTGAAGGCGCCCCGCCATTGACCGAGGTCGCGCCCGGGCATTTCAGCGCCTGCATCCGCGCGCCGCTTGATACCATGCTTGGGGCGGCGGCATGACCGCGCTGCTGGAACTGCGCGATGTCGTGAAGCATTTCCCGGTGCGCGATGCTTTGGGCCGGCGCGCAGGTGCTGTGCATGCGGTGGATGGCGTTTCGCTTTCGGTCGCGGAAGGTGAGGTGCTGGCCATTGTCGGTGAAAGCGGTTGCGGAAAATCAACGCTTGGGCGCGTCATGCTGCGGCTGATTGAACCCGATAGCGGTTCGGTACGTTTTGCTGGTGAGGACCTTGCCAGGCTTTCTCCATCAGCTTTGCGCGCACGTCGGCGCGATATGCAGATCATTTTCCAGGACCCTTTCGGCAGCCTTGATCCGCGCATGACCGTCGCTCAGGCCATCGCTGAACCGCTACGACTGCATCGGCTTGTGCCGCGTGCCGAGGAACCAGCGCGCGTTGCCGAATTGCTGCGCCGTGTCGGCTTGCGGCCGGAAAGCGCCGGGCGCTGGCCGCATGAATTCTCGGGCGGGCAGCGCCAGCGCATCGCGATTGCGCGCGCGCTGGCCAGCAACCCACGCCTGATCATTGGCGATGAACCTGTCAGCGCCTTGGATGTTTCGGTGCAGGCACAGGTGATCAATCTGCTGCGCGATTTGATCCGCGATTTGCGCCTGACCTTTGTGTTGGTGAGCCATGATCTTGGCGTGGTGCGCCATGTCGCGGATCGTGTTGCGGTGATGTATCTGGGGCGCATTGTGGAAGAAGGGCCGGCCGAGGGCGTATTGGGCGCGCCCCGCCACCCCTATACCCGCGCGCTGGTGGCCGCCATGCCGGGCGCGCAGACCAAAACACCGCCCTTGGAAGGCGATGTGCCAAGCCCGATTGCGCCACCATCCGGCTGCCGCTTTCATACGCGCTGCGCCTTTGCGACCGAACGCTGCCGCGCTGAAACCCCGCGGCTTGAAGGCGCGGGCCACGCGGTTGCCTGCCATTTTGCCGAGAGCCTGCCGCCGCCTGCTGAGCGCATTGCCGCGCTTGGTGGCGGGGAAAGGCTCGCGCGGTTGCAATCTTTTTTCCGGGGCAATGCCCCGCAACCCAACGGGATGGGAGAACAAGCATGAGAACCATGATCCGCGCTGGCTTGGCCGCTTTTGGCGTGTTGGCCGTCGCCGCAGTGCCGGCAAGCGCACAGCATTTGCGCATCGCGCTGAAGGAAGACCCCGATATTCTGGACCCGACTTTGTCACGCACCTTTGTCGGGCGCATTGTCTATGCCGCGCTCTGCGACAAGCTTTTTGACATCAACGAAAAGCTGGAAATCGTCCCGCAATTGGCGACTGGTCATCGCTGGGAAGACCCACGCAGCCTGATCATTACCCTGCGAGAAGGTGTGCGCTTTCACGACAATGAAGTGATGGATGCCGAAGCGGTGCGCTATTCGCTGATGCGGCATTTGACCTTGCAGGGCAGTTTCCGCCGCAGCGAAATCGCCGATATGGAAACGGTGGAAGTGGTGGACCCGCTGACCATCCGCATTCGCCTGAAGGGGCCATCCGCTTCCTTCCTGGCCGCGCTTTCGGATCGTGCCGGCATGCCAGTCAGCCCCAAGGCGGCCGAGGCGCTGGGGCGCAATTTCGGCACGCGCCCCGTCTGCACCGGGCCGTTTCGATTTGTGGAGCGTGTGGCGCAGGAACGCATTGTTGCTGAACGCTTCCCCGAATATTGGGACGCGCGGAATATCCATATCGCACGTGTGACCTATCTGCCCATTCCGGACAACACGGTGCGGCTTGCCAATCTGCAATCCGGCGCGGTGGAATTCGCCGAGCGGATGGAACCTGATGACATGAAGCCCATCCAACGCAGCCGCAATCTGCGCGCCGTTGCGGTGGATGAGCTCGGCTACCAAAGCATCAGCATCAATACTGGCAATGGCGAACGCGCCAATACGCCCTTTGGCCGCGATGCGCGCATCCGCCGCGCCTTTGAATTGGCGATTGATCGCGCCGCATTGAACCAGGTGGTTTATGAGGGCATGTATGTGCCAACGCGCCAACCCTTCCCGCCGGCGAGCCCTTTTCATGTGCGCGATTTCCCGCCCACCACGCGTGACCTTCCGCGTGCGCAAGCGCTGTTGCGTGAAGCGGGCGTGACCTTGCCCATCACGGTTGAAATGACCGTGCCCAATAATCCTGATCTGCGACAGGTTGGCGAAGTCATTCAGGCCATGGTGAAGGAAGCGGGCTTTGACCTTCGCCTGAGGGCCATGGAATTCGCTTCATCCTTGCAGGCGGCTGCGCGGGGTGAGTTTGAAACCTATCTGGTCGGCTGGTCGGGCCGCACCGATCCGGATGGCAATATCTTCAGCTTCACGCGCACTGGCGGCGGGCAGAATGATGGCCGCTATTCCAATGCGGAAGTGGACAAGCTGTTGGATGAAGCGCGCACGGAATTGGATTTGGCCAAGCGCCAGGCGCTTTATGCCCGTGCTGCGCGCATCGCCTATGGCGATGATGTTCACCGCATCTATCTTTGGCACCGCAAGAACATCATGGCCCATAGCGCGCGGCTTTCCGGCTATCGGCCCATCGCGGATGGTCTGGTGCGGCTGCAAGGCGTGCGGTTGCAGTAAGCGCCATGTGGGTCTGGCTTCTCAAGCGGATTGGGCAGGTTCTGCCCACGCTTTTCATCCTCTCCATCCTGATCTTCGGGCTGCAACAATTGATGCCCGGTGATCCGGCGTTGATTTTAGCAGGGGAAGAACGCGGCGACGCGCAAGTGTTGGCGCAGATCCGTGCGGAGCTCAGGCTTGATCGGCCAATCTACGAACAATACCTCTATTGGGTCGGCAATGTGCTGACGGGCGATTTCGGTTTTTCCTGGCGCATTCGCATGCCCGTTAGCCAACTTATTCTGGATAAGCTGCCGGTTACCGCGCAGCTTGCCGCCATGTCCTTCATCATCGCGGTGCTGATCGGCGTACCGGCGGGGATAATTTCTGCCGTGAAGCGCGATCAGCCGGCGGATTGGGTTGCGAATGGTGTCGCGTTGTTCGGTATTTCCACGCCGAATTTCTGGCTCGGCATTATGATGATTTTATTGTTCAGCGTGGAGCTTGGTTGGCTGCCGCCTTCGGGCTATGTGCCGCTGACCGAGGATTTCTGGCAATCCATCGCGACAACCATCATGCCGGCTTTCGTGCTCGGCACTGGCGTTGCCTCGGTGCTGATGCGCCATACGCGCGCGGCGATGCTGACCGCGCTATCGCAGGATTATGTGCGTACGGCGCGCGCCAAGGGGCTACGAGAGCGCGTTGTGGTGTGGAAACACGCGCTCCGCAATGCGCTGATCCCAGTGGTGACTTTGGGTGCCATTGAATTTGGCCGGCTGCTTGCTGGGGCCGTACTGACCGAACAGGTCTTCACCATTCCGGGTTTTGGCAAGCTGATTGTGGATGCCGTGTTCAACCGCGATTACCCGGTGGTGCAGGGTGTTGTGTTGGCAACCGCGCTGATTTTCGTGTTGCTCTCACTTGTGGCTGATCTGCTTTATATGGCGATCAATCCAAGGCTGCGTCAGGCATGAATGCGCCTGCCATCAGCATGGGTGAAAGCCCCACGCGCCGCGCGCTGAAGCGGTTTTTCCGCCACAAGCTTGCGGTGTTTGGCCTGGTGGTGGTGATTGCCTTTGTGCTGATGGCGCTGCTGGCGCCGCTGATCGCGCCTTACGATCCGCTGCAAACGAGCTGGACGCGCATCCGCAAGCCGCCATCCGCCGAGCATTGGTTCGGCACGGATGAAAACGGGCGCGATGTGCTCTCCCGCGTCATTTGGGGTGCCCGGGCATCCCTGATGGCCGGCGTGATTTCCGTGCTTGGCGCCTTGTTCATCGGCGTGCCGCTCGGCTTGCTCGCGGGTTTGATCGGCGGTTGGGTGGATGGGCTGATATCGCGCGTGGCGGATGCCATGCTGTCTGTGCCCTTCCTGATTCTGGCGATTGCGCTGGCGGCATTTCTGGGGCCGGCGCTGGAAAATGCCATGCTCGCCATTGCCATCACTGCATCGCCGGTGTTCGTGCGGCTCACGCGCGGCATGGCGCTTGATGCGAAGTCCACCGATTGGGTGGAAGCGGCGCGCGCGCTTGGCAATCCGCCCTGGCGCATCGGGCTTTTTCATGTGCTGCCCAATATTATCCCGCCCTTGCTGGTGCAGGCCAGCCTTGCAATTGCGGAGGCGATCATCGCCGAGGCGTCGCTTTCCTTTCTTGGGCTTGGGCAGCAACCGCCGGCACCTTCCTGGGGGTCCATGCTGAATAGCGCGCAACGGTTTTTGACGCAGGCGCCTTGGCTTTCCATCATGCCGGGGTTGGCGATTTTTGTTGTCGTGCTGGCCTTCAATTTGGTGGGCGATGGGCTGCGCGATGCTTTGGACCCCAGGGCGGATCGGAAGTGATGGAAATACGCGGTGCACCTGGACATTTGCCGCGCGGGCGGCGCATTTACGCCATTGGCGATATCCATGGCTCGCTGCCGCAGCTGCGCGATCTGCACACGCAAATCGCCGAGGATTTGCG
>CAMCZJ010000085.1 GCA_945886995.1 Asaia bogorensis | reverse complement strand
GAGTCTGTCATCATGTTGGTGGAAGGCCCTGGCCTTTCCCTGACCGCGCAGGGCCGCGCCCTGGAAGCCGCCACGCGGGGTGCGCGGCTGAATGTGATGAACCTTGCCTCCCGCAAAGTGGTGGAGGCTGAAGCAATTGGTCCGGGCCGCGTCCGGGTGCAACTTGGTAGCGCCCCGATCAGAACGGCCGAAAGGGGTTGATGATGCGTTTGCCTGTTCTTCTGCTGGCTGCGGCCAGCCTTACCGCCTGTAGCGGCGCCGAACGCTTGGCGCGCCTTGGCCAAGGCCCGGAATTGGCCGGGATCGAAAACCCAACCAGTGACCCGCGCTGGCGCCCGGTGACAATGCCCATGCCCAATCCCGGCGACCCGCCATTGCAGAATAACAGCCTGTGGCGCCAGGGCAGCCGCACCTTCCTGCGCGATCAGCGCGCAGCGGCAGTGGGTGATCTGGTGACAGTCCTGGTCTCAATCCAGGATGAGGCTGATTTGGAAAATTCGACCAAGCGCAGCCGTGACAATAGCGAGAACATGGGCCTACCCCAGCTGCTTGGTCTTGAAGCTTCCTATGGGCGGCTTTTTCCGGCTGGGATTATTCCGTCCAACCTGGTTTCGGCCAATTCTTCCAGTAATGTGGATGGCACTGGCACGGTGAAGCGTTCCGAACAGATCAACATGCGCGTGGCAGCCACCGTCACGCAGGTGCTGCCCAATGGCAATCTGGTGGTGACGGGCCGGCAGCAAGTGCGCGTCAATCAAGAAATGCGCGACTTGCAAGTGGGCGGGATCATTCGCCCGCAGGATATTGGTTCTGACAATACTGTCAGGCATGACCGCCTGGCTGAAGCCCGCATCGCCTATGGCGGGCGCGGCACCATCAGTGATGTGCAACGCCCACGCTATGGTCAGGAATTGTTGGACATCATCTTGCCGTTCTGATGCCGGATTTGCCGAGGCGACGAGACGGTCGTTCAAACAAAGATATAGCGTGATCTGCCAAGGACAGGTCACGCTATAAGTTCAGCTTGATCCGTAACACCAACGCATCCGCGCCATCAGCGTAATAGCGCGGACGGCGACCAACTTCTTGCGCGCCAGCGGCGGTGTAGAGCGCCCTGGCCGGGCCATTGCCTTCGGCCACTTCCAGAAAGATTTCCGCCGCACCCCGCGCCATGGCTTCGGCGAGCAAAGCATGCAGCAGCGCCCGACCCGCACCGTGACGCCGTGCCCCTGGCAGCACCGCAAGGGTGAGGATTTCGGCTTCGGAGGCTTGGACGCGGCCCAAGGCAAAACCCTCCGGCGTTATTCCATTCACCGCGATCAGCCCAAAATGGCCGGGTAGGTCGAGCATTAAGGCAATGGCCGCTTCATCCCAGGCCTGATTGGGCGGGAAGCTTGCCGCATGAAGCGCGGCAAGAAGCGCTGCCGCCTCTACCCCGATGGGCCTGACGGCGATGTTCATGCCGCTGGGCTTGGCGCCGTGGTCGCGGCGGGTTCCGCGTAAAGGGGCGCGGCGCCACGTGGTGGCAGCA
Organism: Asaia bogorensis; assembly: GCA_945886995.1. Classification (GTDB taxonomy): domain Bacteria; phylum Pseudomonadota; class Alphaproteobacteria; order Acetobacterales; family Acetobacteraceae; genus Neoroseomonas; species Neoroseomonas bogorensis_A. Next base: position 10,243 of record CAMCZJ010000085.1, on the reverse strand, counting down.
GCCCGGCAAGCCGCCGCGCCGCAACCAGCCCGACCGCTTCGGCGGAAGGCATGGCTGGCGGGTGGGCAGTGGCTTGGGTGCCGCGCGCGGCAAGAATTGGGGCGAGGTGTTCCGCTGCATCGCCCACCAGAACCACCGCCCCTTCGGGATTGGGCAGAGCTTCAATCGGCAGAATCACGGGTGCCTCGGGCATCGCGGCACCGGGGGGGAAGATTTCCAGCACCACGCGGCCTTGGCGCTGATCCAGCACGGACCAGATGGCGCCTTCGCCGCGGATGGCTTCCGGCAATTCGGCCACCAAGGCTTCCCCGGTGGTGACGCCAATCAAAGGCTTGCCAAGTGCCTGTGCCATTCCCTCGGCCAGCGCAATCGCGGTGCGCAATCCGGTAAAGCCGCCAGGCCCGACGCCAACCGCAACGGCATCCAGCGCCGTAGGCTTCAGCCCCGCTTCGGCAAGAACCTGTTCAACCAAGGGCGGCAATATGGCGGGATGACCACGTGGCGCATCATGTCGCCCGGCGGCCAGCACCGCGCCATCCCGCAAGATCGCCGCGGAACAACGCGCCAACGCCCCTTCAAGGGCGAGTATCAGCATTTTTGGAACCTTCCCGCGCGGCCATGACGGTGTTTCCTTACGCCAAATCGGCGAAGGCGAAAAATAGCGCGGCCCGCATGCCGCTAAACCGCGCGAAGAACCCCGCGCCAAAGCGCGTTTGTTTCCGCCCCGCCAGGGTCCCGCGCATCGGGGCGCACCGCCGTATGCACCAGCACAAGCCGCCTTGCCGGGTCCACAAACAGGGTCTGGCCGCGCACACCAAGCAAGGCAAAGCTGCCATCCATGGCGGGAAAGACCCAGGTCTGGAAACCATAGCCAAAATAGCGCCCGGTCGCGTTCGGTGGAAAATGCGCGCGTGTCATTTCCGCAAACCAGGCGGGCGGCACAAGCTGCCGTCCCTGCGCTTCACCACGCCGCGCCAGCATCATGCCAAGCCGCGCGTAATCCCGCAGCACGGCATTGAAGCCCATATAGCCGATTTCAAGGCCCGAGGCATCGGTGAGCCAGCTTGCCGGGGCTTCCGCACCCAAAGGCCGCCAGATTTTCTCACTGAAATAATCAGCGATGGGTCGGCCAATTGCTTGGCGCAGCACCAGCGCAAGCACGAAAGTCTCGCCCGATGCGTAATACCAACGCTGGCCGGGTGGCGCGATGCGTTGGTTGAAATGGGGCGGCACCGCGGCACCACCGGCGCTTTGCCGGCGGAAGCTAAGAGCGGAAAGCCTGGCGGAATCATCAGCGCCGTCATATTCCTCACGGAAGGCGACACCTGATGACATGGTCAGCAAATGCCTGATCGGTGTTACGCCATATTCGGTGCCAGCAAGCGCGGGCACATAGGAAGCGGCGGTATCCTCAATGGACCTGATCCGGCCTTCTGCCACCGCAAGGCCGATCAGCATGGCAATCAAGGTCTTGGCCATGGAAAAGGAGGTCAGGCGATGCTGATCCGTGCGGCCATATTGGTAACGCTCGACCAGGACTTCGCCATCCTGCGCAATCAGCAGCCCAGTGGTGGGGTTGCGCGCCAGATAGGCATCAAGCCCGAAGCGCCCGGCACCAAGGCGCGGTGTGCCATCATAGAAGATCACGGGTTCAGAGGATGCGCGCCGCCAGGCGCTGGCATTGGCGGGTGCCGCGGAAATCGTGCTTGGGAAAACCTCATCCAGCCGGGAAAAACTGTCCACGCTATGGCTGGGGCGCCACCAATTGGCGCGATCCGCGCGCGGAAAATGCCCAAGCGCATCGGCATAAAGCGCCATGTTGGGCCCCGCCGAATTGCGCCCAATGCCGCCATTCAGCAGGACGGGGCTGGGGTTGGTTTCAGCGCAGGCCGGCGCGGCAAGCAGGGCCGCAAATAGCGCGCGGCGCGATAAGCCTTGCGGAAATTTCTGGCGATGTTGGGTCACGGATGGCTCATGCTCGGTGCAGGCTCCGATGAATACCAAGTTTTCGTGAAAACAAAGTCAGTGCGCGAAATCACTGGCGAAATTCCCCCAATCAGGCAAGCTATGGCGAATAACCAAAGGGAGAAACACCATGAAGCTTACCCGCCGCGCGGCTTTGGCTGCGCCTGCATTGCTGCTTGCCACCCGCGCCAAAGCGCAGCCAGGCTTTCCCAACCGCGCTGTGCGCATGATTGTGCCCTATACGCCGGGTGGCGTTTCGGACATCACGGCGCGGCTGATCGCTGAGCCCTTGGCCGCCACTTGGGGCCATCCTGTGCCAGTGGAAAACCGCGCCGGGGCGGATGGCGTGATTGGCACGGAAGTGGTGGCGCGCAGCGCGCCGGATGGGCATACGCTTGGCTTGGTTTCGGTGGCGCATCCGGTGAATGCGGCCTTTTATCGTCTGCCCTTCGATACCATGCGGGACTTCACCTTCATCACGCAGACCACCGTGACGCCCTTGGTGCTTTGTGCGCCGAAAGCCTTCGCACCCAATACGCCCGCTGAATTGGTGGAATACGCCAAGCGCAACCCGGGTGTGACCTTTGCCGGCACGGGTGGCGTTGTGCGGTTGGCGCCTGTGCTGTTTGCCGAGCGCACCGGGATCAAGCTGGAAAACGTACCCTATCGCGGCAGCACCCAGGCGCATCCGGACCTGATCGCCAATCGCGTGAACATCATGTTTGACACAGTGCCGGCGGCGTTGCCGCATATCCAGGCCGGCACCTTGAAAGCCCTTGCAACTACCGGCGCGCGCCGCAGCCCGCAATTGCCTAATGTTCCCACGCTTGGCGAAACCTTCCTGCCGGGTTTTGAGGCTTCAACCTGGGGCATGGTGATTGGCCCGGCCGGCATTCCAGCCCCCGTTCTGGCCAAGCTGAACGCCGATATCCGCGCCGCGCTGCAAGTGCAAAGCGTGGTTGATCGCCACAAGACTTTGGGGGCTGAGATCACCTCCAACACGCCGGAAGAAATGCGCGCTTTCACGGAAGCGGAGATGAAGAAATGGGGCGACGCCGCGCGTGCTGCGGGTATTCAGCCGCAATAAAAGCGCGCCCGCAATGGGGATCGCGTGACGGCGCGATCCCCCCCATGTAGCGTTAGGCTTTTTCGATTTCGCCGTCGCCATCAACCCAATTCTTGAAACCGCCCAGATTACGCACATTGGCATAGCCCATATCGTGCAGCGTCTTCAGCACCAGCGCAGAACGCCCGCCCGATGCGCAATAGGCGACAATGGTTTTGGCGCGATCGAAATTCGCATCATGCAGCGCGGATGAAGGATCGGCGCGGAATTCCACCAGGCCGCGCGGGATTGTCAGCGCGCCTGGCACCTTGCCGGAGGCTGCGACTTCTGCCGGTTCGCGCACATCCAGGAAAACCACATCGGCGCGGCCGAGCAGGCCCTTCGCTTCATCGGCACCGATGCGCGGCACCACGGCTTCGGCGGCGGCAAGCATTTGTTGGACGGTCAAGGTCATGGGTCATCTCTCCGTTAGTACGGGGCCATCATAGGCCGTATTCATGGTCATCGCACAAGCGTTCAGCCGCGCATGATCGCACTCCAAAGCGTTGGTCGGTGAAGACGTCGCAGGTCTTGAATTCAAGCGCCATGGCCTATCCCCTCGGAAAAGCGCAGTAGGTAGCCGTCCGGATCCTGCACCAGGAATTGCCGCACCGTCACCGAGCCCTCGCCGACGCGGTAGGTCTTCTCCTCGGGGCCGAGGAAAAGCGGCCAGCCCGCCGCCTCCAGCGCCGCCAGGATTGGCGCGATATCCTCGACCGCTATCTCAAGGTTGATCCCCCGCCCAAGCGGCGGTTCGAGCGGCGCCGTCACCCAGCCCCGGCCCCTGCCGAGTTGGTCCAGCATCACCCGCGCCGTGCCGCGCTGGATGCAGGCGAAGCCCTGCTCCGGCCGGTCGAAGGCCACGGCGAAGCCACAGGGCCCGCACCAGAAGGCAAGGCTCGCCGCGAGGTCGCGCACCGAAAGCTCGGGGACGAGGTCGGCGGGACGCGTCGGGGGAGCCAAGGTCATGGATCATTTCTATCCGTGGGAAGGGGCATCAAGGGGCGCAATCAGTCGAATCCCGCAAGCCTCACCCGCGCAGGACAGCCCCCAGGAAGGCCGCCACCGCCGCGATTCCCATGACGCTGAAGGTGCCCATCATGCCAAAGACGCGAAAGCGATAATCTTCCGGGTCTTGCACCATGCCCATGCCATGGGACAGGCGCGCCGTGACCAGCAGCGCCCCAAGCGCATGCACTAACAGCGGCCAGGCGCCGCCCCATTCCGCCAGGATCAGCAGCAGTACCGCAAAGGGCACAAATTCCGCGAAATTGGCATGCGCCCTGATGGCGCGTTCCAGCGCGGGATTACCGCCCGACCCAAGTGGGATCCGCTCAGCCCGCCGATAACGGATCACGCGCAAGCTGAGCCAGATGAAAATCAGCGTCAAAGGCAGGGTCCAGAAGGCGATGATCATGGCGGGATGGGTTCCTTTGGGCTTTGGCCGGAAGGGGCCTTGCCTTGCACCGACTAGGCAAAGATGGTTTGCCCTTCGCGGTTTGATAAAACAAGCATTTCCATTCCCTGCCCAAACCGGCATAGGCTTCGCCCCATGGCAGCACAACGAACCGCCCTGATTCTCGGCGCCGGCATTATGGGGCTTTGCACCGCCTGGGCGCTGGCCCGCGCCGGCTGGCAGGTGCGCGTGATTGAACAGGCGCCCATCCCCAATCCGCGTGGCGCATCCGTGGATCAGCACCGGCTAATTCGCCACGCCTATGGGGCGCAGGCGGGCTATATGCGGATGGTTGATCCCGCCTATGCGGCTTGGGAGATGATCTGGGCCGCACTCGGCACCCGGCATTATGTCGAAACCGGCGTGCTCGCGCTGGCCAATCACCAGGGCGGCTGGTTGGCGGAAAGCCGCGCCGCGCTGCGGGCCGATGGGCATTCTTGCGTCGATTTGCCGCCGGATCAGATCATGACGCGCTTTCCCATGCTGTCAGATACCGGCATCACCGCGGCCTTCACCTTGCAACGCGGTGGCGTGCTGCTCGCGGAACGGATTGTCGCGGGGCTCGCCGCGCATCTCGCCGCGCAGGGCGTTATTTTTGAAGCTGCGGAGGTCGCTGCCGCCCTGCCGGATCGTGCGGCGCTGCGCCTGGCCAATGGCGCGGAACGTGCCGCTGATTTGCTGGTGCTGGCGGCTGGCCCTTGGGGGCCGAGGCTGCTCGGCACCGGCCTTGCCGGGCGCGTGGTGGCATCCCGGCAAATCCTGGTGCGGCTTGAAGCCCCGCCTGCTTTTCGTGCCGCATGGGAAGCCGCGCCCATGCTGCTTGATCTGGCCGAAGATGGTGGGTTTTACGCTGTGCCGCCGGTCGCCGGCACCGCGCTCAAGATCGGGGATCACCGTTTCTCTCGCCAGGGCGATGCCGGGGCCGATCCGCGCGAAGCAACCCCTTCGGAGATCGAGGAAATCCTGGCCCTCGCCCGCCCGCGCCTTATCAATGCGGCTGGGTATCGCGTGCTCGGCGCGCAAGCCTGCTATTACGATGTGGAAGACCGGGAGGAATTCATCCTGGAAGCGGTGGCGCCGGCTTGCTTCGTCATGTCCGGCTTTTCCGGCCATGGCTTCAAATTCGCCCCGCTTTTGGGGCTGGCCCTGGCCGCGGCAGCGGAGGATACTGCCCTCGCCCGCGCCCTGCCGGGTTGGGCCGCCGGGCGAGATGCCCCGGCGCTCGGCCTGCTGGCCGGATTGGAGAGCATAACATGACCACCACCGCCGCTGATGATCTGATTTTTGGCCTGGCGCGCCTGGTTGACCTGCCGGGCCTGACCAATGCTGCCGGCGCACCGCTTTCCGCTGATGACATTGCGCAGATTGTGACTGAGGCAAACCGCTTCTGCACCGAAGCGCTGCAACCGAAAGCCCAGGAAGCGGATAAGCAGGGCGCGCGTTACGCCAATGGCACGGTGACCACGCCCGCGCATTACCCGGCACTTTATGATCAATGGCGCGATGGCGGCTGGCAGGGCTTGGCGGCACCGGCGGAACATGGCGGGCAAGGGCTGCCGCTGAGCCTTTGGACTGCCATGGTGGAATTAGGCATGGCGGCTGATACGTCCTTCATGCTGGGCCCGCTGCTGACGGCGGGGGCCATTGATCTGCTCCGCCATCACGCCACGCCGGATCAGGCGGCGCGCTGGCTGCCGCCCATGATCGCCGGCGAATGGACCGGCGCGATGTGCCTGACCGAACCGCAAGCCGGCAGTGATTTGGGCATGCTACGCACGCGCGCGGAACCGCTTGGCAATGGGCGCTACGCGCTGCACGGGCAAAAGATTTTCATCACCTGGGGCGAACATGATTGCGCCGGCAATATCCTGCATCTGGTGCTGGCGCGCCTGCCGGATGCGCCGCCGGGCTCGCGCGGGATTTCGCTATTCGCCGCGCCGAAAATCCTGCCCGATGGCGCGCGCAATGCCTTCCGCTGCGGTGGCATTGAACGCAAAATGGGCATCCATGGCAGCCCCACCTGCATCATGTTGTATGAGGGGGCGGAGGCTGAGATGGTCGGCGAACCGCATCGCGGCCTGCAAGCCATGTTCGCCATGATGAACAACGCCAGGCTCGGCGTTGGAACCCAAGGCGTGGCCCATGGCGCGGCGGCACTACGGCTTGCGGAAGCCTATGCCGCGCAGCGCGTGCAGAATGGGCGGGCCATTGCCGAACACCCGGATGTTGCGCGCATGCTGATGGAAATGCGCGCGACCACGCTCGCCGCGCGGCTGATCATGCTGGAAGCGGCCGTCGCTGCGGACCGCGCCGAGCTTTTGGCCGATGCCGCCGCCAGCACGCGGCTTGCGCTGCTGATCCCGGTGCTGAAGGCTTGGGCCACGGATCGGGGGGTGGAAACGGCGTCCCTCGGCGTGCAGGTGCATGGCGGCATGGGCTTTATTGAGGATACCGGCGCCGCCCAGGTGCTGCGCGATGCCCGCATTGCCCCGATTTATGAGGGCACCAACGGCATCCAGGCGATTGACCTGCTGACCCGCAAGCTGGCGCGCGATGGCGGGGCGGAGATGCGGAAGCTGATCCAGGAGATCGCCGCCCTGCCCGATGCCAGGCTACGCGCCGCGGCTGAGGGGCTGGCCCGGACCACTGAAGCGGTGCTGGCCGAACAAGGTCGCGATGCAGAGGCTAGTCAAGCGCTCGCGACTGCCTATCTGGATGCGGTGGGCTGGGTGCTGGGGGGTGCTCTTGTCGCGCGGGCGGCTGCGGCGGATGGCGCGGCTTATGGGGCGGTGGCGGATTTCTATCTGCGGCGGCTTCTCCCGCGGGCTGGGGCACGCTTCGCGGAAATTGAGGGGGCCATGGCGGCTTGATGCCGTTTAGCTCCCTCGGCCGGCCTGGTTTGTACTTCCTTTTGGACATTTGCTACCTTTTAGAGCGTTTCCCATTCACGCTGGTTCACGGGAACCGCTCTAAACCTTTGTTGGGTCGCATTTTCCGAGTCGCCAAGTGATTTCACTTGGCTTGAAAATGCTCTAAGACGTAAAGACAGATTGCCGGATGAACGCATCACCTCCCTCCCTTTCGCACACGCGCCCCCATGTCGCCGTCATCGGCGCCGGACCCGGGGGGCTGGCTGCTGCCATGCTGCTCGCTTCCTCCGGCGTTCGGGTCACGGTATTCGAAAAAGATGCCGTGGTGGGTGGGCGCACCCGCACAGTGACGGCACCTGGCGGATATCGCTTCGATATCGGGCCGACCTTCTTTTTGTATCCGCGCATCCTGGCGGAAATCTTCGAAGCCTGCGGCGCGCGGCTTGAGGATGAGGTGGATTTGATCCGCCTTGATCCGCAATACCGACTGATCTTCGAAGGTGCCAATCCGGTCACGATAGAAGCGACCCCCGATCTGGCGCGCATGGAAGCGGAAGTGGCGAAGATCAACCCCGCCGATGCGCCGGGGGTGCGAAGCTTCATGGCGGAAAACCGCATGAAGCTGGAAGCCTTCCGCCCCGTGCTGGAACGGCCCTTTAACGGCGTTATGACCTATCTGGCGCCGGAAGTGATGAATGGGCTCAAGCATCTGCGGCCCTGGCTTTCGCTGGATCAGGAATTACAGCGGCATTTCTCTGACCCACGCACGCGCTTGGCGTTTTCCTTCCAGTCCAAATACCTGGGCATGAGTCCCTTCCGCTGCCCGAGCATGTTCTCCATCCTGTCCTTCCTGGAATATGAACATGGTGTGTTTCACCCGCGCGGCGGTTGCGGCGTGATATCGGAAGCCATGGCGCGGGTGGCTGAGAGTGTGGGCGTGGATATTCGCCTGAACACCAAGGTTGATCGCATTGTCTTCGAAGGCCGCCGCGCGGTGGGTGTTGAAGCGGGCGGGCGGCTTCATGCGGTGGATGCGGTGGTGGTGAATGCCGATTTCGCCCATGCCATTCCAGGGCTGATGGAAGAAGAACAGCGCCCGCAATGGCCAGACAAGAAAATCGCCGAAGCGCGGTATTCCTGTTCCACCTTCATGCTTTACCTTGGCATTGAAGGAAAGCTTGATCTGGCGCATCACACCGTGCTGCTTGCCGAAGATTACGAGAATAACCTGGCGCAGATTGAATCTGGTATCATTCCGCAGAATCCTTCGCTTTATGTCCAGGCGGCTGCGGGCACTGATCCTTCACTCGCACCGCCTGGGCATTCCACGCTTTATATGCTGGTGCCGGTGCCGAATTTGTTGGGCGGCGCTGATTGGGCAGTGGAAGCACCACGTTATCGGCAGCTTGCGCTGGATAGGCTGAAGGCGATTGGCCTGCACGATATCGAAAGCCGCATTAGGTATGAAAAAATCCTCTCGCCCCAAGGTTGGCAGGATGATTATGCGGTGGGCTATGGGGCTACCTTCAATCTTGCGCATAATGTGCGCCAGATGATGCATTTCCGCCCGCGCAATCGCTTTGGGCGCGCGAAGGGCGTGTATCTGGTAGGCGGCGGCACGCATCCCGGCAGTGGCTTGCCGGTGATTTATGAAGGTGCGCGCATCAGCACCGATTTATTGTTGCAGGATTTGGGCATGGCGCGGAGCGAACGTAGCCCGCGCCATACGCGGGCCAATGTGGGAGCATTTTCAAGCCAAGTGGACTCACTTGGCGGCTCGGAAAATGCGACCAAACAGTCTGCTGGCGACTGAGAAGGAGAGGGCGCGATGGGTGCCAAGGTAGTTGTCATCGGCAGTGGTTTGGGTGGGCTTGCGGCAGCCGCCACCGCGCAAGCGCGTGGGCATCAGGTCACGGTACTTGAGCGTAATTCCTGGCTTGGCGGCAAGGCAGCGGTGCTGAACATGCCATCACCCGATGGGCGCGGGAATTTCCGCTTTGACATGGGCCCCACCATCCTGACCGTGCCGCGCGTGCTGCGCCGTATTTTCGCCGAAGCGGGGCGCAACCAGCAGCAGGAAATGCCGCTGATCCGGCTTGACCCGCAATGGCGCTGCTTTTTCGATGGCAACAAGCAGATTGATCTGATCGAAAACGTGCAAGACATGGCGCGTTCCATGGATGAATTCGCACCTGGTGGGCCGAATGGCGCGGGGTATGAACGCTTCCAGCGCGTCGCCCGCCATTTGCACAAGGTTTCCGAGAAGTTCTTCTTCTGGAAGGCAGTGGAAGGCATTGGCGATACGCTGAACTTTGGCGATAACTTCAAGCCGGATGTGCTGCGCGATGTTATGGCGCTGCGTATGGGTCAAACAGTTGCCAAGGTCATTCGCGGCCATGTGCCGAATGAGCAATTGGCGCAAATGCTGGATCACTTCACGCAATATGTCGGGTCCAGCCCTTATTTGGCGCCGGCGGTGCTATGCAGCATTGGCGATATGCAGGCATCCGAAGGTGTGTGGTACCCGGTGGGCGGCACGCGCGCCACGGCTGAGGGGCTCGCGAACCTCGCGGCATCGCTCGGCGCTGATCTTCGGACCAATGCCGAGGTCACGGATATTGAAATTGTCGGCGGCGCGGTGCGTAGCGTCACCGCGAATGGCGAACGCATTGCCTGCGATGCGCTGATTTCGAACATGGATGCGATCCGCACCTATACGGAATTGGTGAAGGGCAATGCGTCTCAGCGCTACGCCAAGAAGTATGAACCTGCCTGTTCCGGCATTGTGCTCTATCTCGGGCTTAATCGCCGTTACGAACATTTGGCGCATCATGATTTCGTCTTCTC
>CAMCZJ010000084.1 GCA_945886995.1 Asaia bogorensis | reverse complement strand
CGCCGGCGGCGGTGGTGCCGGATATGTGGTATGAGGTGCGCAAGCGCGTGGGCGATATGCGCCACACCCTGCCGCAAGGGGTGATCGGCCCCGGCTTCAATGATGATTTCGGCGATACCTTCGGCATCATCTTCGGCTTCACCGCTGATGGCTTCGGCCATCGTGAATTGCGCGATCAGGTGGAAGCCGTGCGTTCACGGCTGCTCCGCGTGCCCGATGTCACGAAAATCGAAATCCTGGGCGCGCAGGATGAGGTGGTTTTCATCGAATTCTCGCTGGAACGTCTGGCTGGGCTTGGGCTGAATTACCCCGCACTTATCGCTGCCCTTCAGGCGCAAAATGCAGTGCGCCCGGCGGGGCTGGTGCAGACCGGTGCGGAACGCTTGGCCCTACGCGTTTCGGGCGCTTTCCAGAATGAGGCTGATCTTGCGGCGGTGTCCTTCCTGGCCGGTGATCGGCTGGTGCGGCTGACCGATATCGCTGAAATCCGCCGCGGCTTTACCGATCCGCCGCAGCCGATGTTCCGCGTGAATGGCCGCCCTGCCATTGGTCTTGCGGTGGCGATGCGCGAAGGCGGCGATATTCTGGCGCTTGGCAAGAATCTGCGCCTCGAAATGCGCAAGATTGAAAGCAGCTTGCCAATCGGGATCGAACCCTTCCTGGTGGCCGATCAGGCAGAAACCGTGGATAGCGCCATTGGCGATTTCACCGAAAGCCTTTGGCAGGCGATCCTGATCATCATGGCGGTGAGCTTCGTGGCCCTTGGTGTGCGGGCCGGGGCGGTGGTGGCGCTTTCCATCCCGCTGACGCTTGCCATTGTGTTTCCGCTGATGCTGCTGGCGGGGATTGATCTGCAACGCATCTCGCTCGGGGCGCTGATTATCGCGCTGACCTTGCTGGTGGATGATGCGATGACGACGATTGACGCGATGATCCGGCGCCTTTCGGTCGGTGATCGTAAGGATCAGGCGGCAACCTTCGCGTATCGTACGCTGGCTGCGCCCATGCTGACCGGTACCTTGGTCACCATCGCAGGCTTTCTGCCGATTGGCTTCGCGGCCAGTTCCGCCGGCGAATATACTTTTTCCATCTTCGCGGTGGTGGGCATTGCGCTGGTGGTTTCCTGGTTTGTCGCCGTGATGTTCGCGCCCCTGCTTGGCATGGCGATCCTGAAGGCGCCAAAGCTGGCAACGGCCGGCCAAGCGCCGGCGCCTGGGCGGCTGCTGCGCGGTTATGCGGCCTTCCTGCATATGGCGATCCGCTTCCGTTGGATCACGATTGCCGCCGCGGTCGCTGCCTTTGCCATTGCGCTTTTCGCGGTGCGCTTTGTGCCGCAGCAATTCTTCCCCGCATCGGACCGGCCTGAATTGGTGGTGGATCTGACGCTGCCGCAAAACGCTTCAATCCACGCGTCTGAGGCAGCGATGGAAAGGCTGGATGCGGCCTTCGCCCAGGACCCCGATATCGCGCATTGGAGCAGCTATGTCGGTCGCGGCGCGATCCGCTTCTATCTGCCGCTCAATGTGCAATTGCCGAACCCCTTCTTTGCCCAGGCCGTGGTGGTGGCGAAGGATTTTGAGGCGCGCAAACGCCTGCAACCGCGCATCGAAGCCTTGCTTGCCGAACAATTCCCCGCCGCCATTTCGCGCGTGGCGCCGCTGGAATTGGGCCCACCGGTTGGCTGGCCCATTCAATACCGCGTGCTGGGGCCGGAGATTGAGGGCATTCGCGGCATTGCCAAAGAACTCGCGCAAGTGGTCGCGACCAGTGGCGGGGTGCGCAGCCCAAGCTTCGACTGGATCGAACCCGCGCGGCAATTGCGCATTGAAGTGGATCAGGACCAGGCGCGCCAGCTTGGGCTTTCTACTGCGGCCATCGCCGCCACCTTGAACGCCGTGATTACCGGCAGCGTGATTACGCAAATCCGCGACGATATTTATCTGGTGAATGTGCTGGCCCGCGCAACGGCGAGCGAACGAATCTCACTCGATACGTTGCAAACAATGCAGGTGCCTATCCCGGGTGGACGCACCGTGGCGCTTGGCCAATTCGCCACGATTTCCTACGGGCAGGAATACCCGCTGGTCTGGCGGCGGGATCGCGTTTTGGCGCTGACCGTGCAGGCCGATGTGCGCCCGGGCGTGCTGCCTGAATCCGTGGTGGCGGAACTCGCCCCACGCATTGCGGAACTGCAAACGCGCCTGCCCGCAGGCTATGCCATCGAAATCGGCGGCATTGCGGAAGAAAGTGCGAAAAGCCGCGCTTCGGTCTTGGCGGTGGTGCCCATCATGATCGTTGTGATGCTGACCGCGCTGATGTTCCAATTGCAAAACTTCGCGCGGCTTGGCCTGGTGGTGGCGATCTTGCCGCTTGGGCTGATTGGTGTGGTGGCGGCGCTACTGGCTTTTGGTAGGCCGCTTGGTTTTGTGGCCATCCTTGGCATCTTGGCTTTGCTTGGCATGATCGCGAAAAACGGCGTGATCCTGATTGTACAGATTGAGGAAGATCGCGCAGGCGGGTTGCCGCTACGGGATGCGGTGGTGGCAGCAGCGACCTCTCGCCTCAGGCCGATGATGCTGACGGCGCTTTCCACCGTATTGGGGCTGATCCCGATTGCGCCCACCGTATTCTGGGGGCCAATGGCCTTCGCCATCATGGGTGGGCTTTTGGTGGCGACCTTGCTGACACTGGTGGTGCTGCCGGCGCTTTATGTGGCTGCGCTGGAACGGCGTGGTGACCGCGCGGCAGTTGTAATCAACGGGAGTTAGGCGTTTTCATACCAAGCGAGAGCGCTTGGCGATGCGGAAGATACGACCAGACAAAAATTCAGTGCGTGCCCGGTGAACGAAACTGGACGGGACGCGCATTAAGCGCTGCGGCAAGGCCATAGGCGGCTTGTGCCGCCTGTAGCGGGCGGCGCAGGAGCACCTCGCTTGGGGTGCAGCCGAATTCACGGCGGAAGGCGCGCGTGAAGCTGGATGGGTCATAAAAGCCAACCTCTTCCCCGATGCGGCTGACCCAGGCCGTTGCATCAGCGCGCACCAATTCGCGGTAAGCCTGACGCAGCCGGCGTTGTTGAATGACGCGCGCAATGCCCCCTATCGGCGCGAAGCAGCGATAAAGCTCTGACCGTGAAATGCCTGAGCGCTTGACCAATAGTGCTGGGGAGAGCTCCACATCGCCAAGCGCTGCATCCACCAGCGCGATCACCTTTCCGCGGCGCGCGGCTTCAAGCTGCTGGCGCGTGCTGGCGGGGCGCATTTCCAAACCAGTCAGGCAGGCTGTCAGCATGGAAGATAGCGCGGTTTCCAGCCGCGGCGCGTCTTCGGCGCTGATCTCATCGGCCGAAGCTGCGATGCGCGGCAACATGCCGCCCAGCATCCGCGCTGCCGGGCTATTGAGCGGCATGGCGCGTGCGGTGGCGAAAACCGGGGCGAGTTGCGGCAAGTGTGCCGGCTGAATCAGTACTCCGCAGCAATGCCCCCCGAAATGCCTGAGCCCGAACCCGAGAGACAAAGAACCCAGCAGCAATTCCTCAGGCTCGCCATCCGCTTCGCCAAGGCGCAGCGCCACGAGCCAATGATCCAGTCCATCGCGCAGCCCTTCGCTGCGGGCACGGCGATAATGGGCAGCATCCGCCTGGAACTTCAGTAGGACATGGCGGCCAAGGCGCCGGAGTTCGGCCTGGCCGCGAAAGCCATCCGCGTTGGCGCGCGGCGCGGCAAGATGCACCACCGGCTCCCAAAAGGCACGCCAGACATCAAAGCGGATCGCGGACGGCAGGTCGCGCGTGTTAACCGAAAAACGATCCACCGGGTCAGCGCTGGCGCTTCGGCCCGGCACGGTATTCCCTGTCAACATAGATTCCGTGTGGGGCAAGACTTGCCCATTCCCCTCCCGAATAAGCTTATCAGACTAACTTCAAGCGTGGCCCAGAACCAGCAGGCCGCGCCAGGTGAGGGATGCACCGCGCAGCATAGGGACGGGACGCCCATCCCGAAAGCGCGGGTGAGTGTTTATCAAACCGCTGTTGAAGTAACCGCCTATACCCAGATGGGTCAAAAGCTTCTTGAATGGAGATGGGAACATGCAGTCTATGCAGTTCATCCAAGCACGGCGCACCGCGCCTTGCGGGCGGGCGCTGGCTTGCATGACGCTTTGGAGAAGATCATCAATGCCCCTTGCCCAGCCGGGCCGGCGCATGGGATACGAACCTACTGGCGCAGCTTTAGCGTTTTGATTGCGTCGGGGCGCAGGGGGATGCCTTGAAGCCACCTTGCAGCCCCTTCTCAGTCCCGGCACTGCTGGCCTTGGCCCGCGGCGTGTCGTCAATCCTGCTGGCCAAATTATAGGAACAGAACCATGGCTGATCTTCTTGTCATTTCCTTCCCGACCGAAACCGAGGCCGAAGAAGCGCGCACGCGTGTTGCCTCCATGCAGCGCGAATACCTGATTGAACTTGGTGATGCCGTGGTGGCGCTGCGCAAGCCCGATGGCAGCATCAAGCTGAACCAGACCTTTCAACCGACAGCCGCCGGTGCTGCGGGCGGGGCGATGTGGGGGGCCTTGATTGGGCTTTTGTTCCTCAACCCGCTTGCGGGCGCGGCTGTTGGGGCTGCTGCCGGTGCGGTTTCAGGGCGCCTTACTGATGTTGGCATCAATGACAATTTCATGAAGGACGTGGCGCAATGCCTGACGGCGGGTGAAGCTGCGCTATTCTTGCTGGTCCGCAAAATGACCGCTGAGCGTGTGATGGAAGGGCTGCAAGGCATGGGCGGTAAAATCATGCGCACATCCTTCGACGAAACCAAGGAAGCAACGCTGCGGGAAGCCTTGGCTGGAGCATCCGGCGGATGATGCACACAGGCAGGATGCGGTTCCGCGCATGAGGGGCGGCTTCGCCCTGCGTGCCGCAGCGGCCTGCCTGCTGCTTGCCGTCTTGGCAGGCTGCGCCAGCATTACGCGCCTGCCGGCACCGCCTTCGCAGCAGTTGACCGCTATTGATGTCCTGGGCGTGCCCGATTCACGCTTCTGGGCAGATGGTGATCCTGGGCCGATCATTGCCTATTACGAACGCGTCCTGCGCCGCAGGGATGCGGGGCTGCAAGCTGGGCGTGGGCGGCGCGCCGCGCCTGGACATTTCCTGGCGCTTTCGGGTGGCGCTGATGATGGCGCCTTTGGCGCCGGCGTGCTGGTGGGTTGGAGCGAAACCGGCCAAAGACCGGAATTCGAATTGGTCACGGGCATTTCCGCCGGCGCCCTGATTGCCCCCTTTGCTTTCCTTGGGCCTTCCTATGATCCGCAACTGCGCGCGCTATTCACCGAAATTGCGCCGAGTGATGTGGTGCAGCTTGGCCGTATTGCCCTGTCCGTACTGTTCCGCGAGGCGCTTGCCGATACCACGCCGCTCGCGCGCTTGATTGAACGTCATGCCGATGAAGCGATGTTGCAGGCCATTGCGGCGGAACATCAACGCGGGCGGCTATTGCTGATCGGCACGGTCAATCTGGATGTCGGGCGACCGGTGGTATGGAACATCGGTGCGATTGCGGCGAGTGGCCATCCTGAGGCTCTCAATCTTGTTCGGCGTATTCTACTGGCCTCTGCTTCCATCCCCGGTGCCTTTCCACCCGTGATGATTGATGTCGAAGCAGCTGGGCGGCCTTTCCAGGAAATGCATGTGGATGGCGGCGCGGCGATGCAGGTTTTTCTCTATCCAGCCAGGTTCCGCCCAGGCAATTTGGCGGGCCGCGCCGGTCAGCAACGCGAAACCACGGCCTGGGTCATTCGCAATGGTCGTGTGGATGTCGCGATTACTGACCCGCCAGGGGGCCTGTTCAGCATAGCGCGCCGGTCTGCGCAGACGCTTTTGCATTTCTCATCCATCAATGATCTTGATCGGATATATCTCAGTACCTATCGCGACCGTATCGGCTTTCGCCTGCAAAGCATCGGACAGGATTTCGATACGCCGCGGCCCAGATTTTTTGACAATGCCTATATGCGCGCCCTTTTCGCCTATGGCGAAGCGCGTGGCCGTGATCTGACAAGCTGGGTGACGGCACCGCCCCCGGTCGGGCTGATTTCTCCACCACCGCCGGGGCCGTGAAGCATTGCTGCGAAAATCAGTCAGCCGTCAGGGCATGATCAGCCCATAAAGCGTTGTCGCGACTTCAGTCGCGATCAGCAGCACCACCGCCAATTCCAGCAGGCGTGACCGGCGTGTTTCGGTCAAATCAAGCAGGGTTTCGGAGATTTCGCGCACCATCTCAAGCTTGCCGGCAAGCGCTTCGGTGCGTTCCGCAAGCTCCCATTCCGCCGCAAGGGTCGCGTGCAGCTGCGCCAATTCCGGATGGTCCCACAGCAATTCGGGCTTGGCCGCGGTATCTACACGTGCGGAGGAGCGTGCGCGGGCGGAAATCGCTTCCCCGATCAGCGGCACGATAAGGCGTGTTGGCAGACCAAGCTGCCCGCGCCGCAAGCGTTCCAAGGGTGCTTCCAGCCGGTCCAGTGTGCGCGCCAACATCGCTTCCTGATGGGTCAATACCGCGCTTTTGGCGAGCGCCTTGGCCACCAGGGCAAGGCGCGCCAGTGAGCCATCCAGCAATAAGATGGTGCCCGTTTCATTCGCGCCATCCTCCGCCGCGCCGATGATGATCTCGGCTGTTTCATGCTCGGGCACGTCAAGCGGTTCATGGAGATGCGGGCGGAGCTGTGTGGCCAAAGCATTGGCCTGTTCCAGCGTGGCGCCGATGGTCACAACCGCGCCCCAGCGAAAGGCAAAGGCGCGCCCGCCGCCGGGCAATTCGCCAAGGCTGAGCGCACCAGGCAGCACGGGTCCGCGCCGTTCAAGCGCGCGCGTATCAAGCCGCTCAGCGAGCAGCAGCGCGTGGACGGAAAGGGCAGGGGGTTCCGGCATGGATGAACAAGACCCTGCCGGAGCCGCGCGCCGCCCGCACGCCCCCGGCACCATTGGCCGGACGGGGGGCACAGCCCCGGGACGTGCCGTGCAAGGCCAGGATGTGCTACAAAGCTAAACCGAATATGAAGGCCAAGGTGCGTGTTGCCCTATGCGCACCCGCTGGCCAGGATGGCAGGCAGAAAAAACATGAGCGATCTCGACAGGGTTCTGGCGCATATAGACGCCGACATGGAGGGCGCGCTGGAGCGCCTTTTTACGGTGCTCCGCATCAAATCCATCTCGACCGACCCCGCCTTCGCCAAGGATTGCGCCGCCAATGCCGAATGGCATGCGGCTGATTTGCGCAGCATTGGCTTTGAAGCTTCAGCGCGGCCAACGCCTGGCCATCCCATCGTGGTGGCGCATGACCGCAGCGCCAAGGGCGCCTCGGCGCTCTTCTACGGGCATTATGATGTCCAGCCGGTGGACCCCTTGGAATTATGGGATCGTGACCCGTTTGACCCGGTGATCGAAGCCCTGGCCGATGGCACAAAGGTGATCCGTGGCCGTGGCAGCGCGGATGATAAGGGCCAGCTTATGGCCTTTGTCGAAGCCTGCCGCGCCTGGAAGGCCGTGACCGGCAAGCTGCCCATCCCGGTTTCCATCCTGCTGGAAGGTGAGGAAGAATCAGGCGGCGCCAATCTTCCGGGTTTTCTCGATGCCAACAAGGAAGAATTGAAGGCCGATATCGGCCTGATCTGCGATACCAATATGTGGGACCCGCAAACCCCCGCCATTGTCACCATGCTGCGCGGGCTTTGCGGTGAAGAAGTGATCATCCACGCCGCCGATCGTGATTTGCATTCTGGTTTCTACGGCATGGCGGCAGCCAATCCGAACCGTATTCTGGCAAAAATCCTGGCCGATCTTTACGATGATCAGGGCCGCGTCACGCTGCCTGGCTTTTATGATGGCGTGCCGGAATTGCCCGAAAGCCTGAAGCAGCAATGGGGAACGCTTGGCTTCACGGCCGAGAAATTCCTCGGCGTCATTGGCCTGTCGCGGCCAGCTGGTGAAAAGGGGCGCGATGCGTTGGAAATGGTCTGGTCGCGCCCGACATGCGAAATCAACGGCATGGGCGGCGGCTATCAGGGCGATGGTTTCAAGACCGTGATCCCTGCGCAAGCCTCGGCCAAGGTGTCCTTCCGGCTGGTGTTTGACCAAGACCCGCACGCGATCCGCAAGGCCTTCCGCGCGCATGTGCTGGCGCGCCTGCCTTCGGATTGTCGGGCGGAATTCATCGAACATGGCTCGGGCCGCGCCATTCGCTTCCCGGATACGGACCCGGCCTTTGCCAAGGCGCGCGCGGCTTTATCCGATGAATGGGGCAAGCCCGCGGTCTTTATCGGCTCCGGGGGTTCCATCCCGGTTACGCATATGCTGAAGACCTCGCTTGGGATGGATGTGGTATTGGCCGGCTTCGGGCTGGAAGATGACCGCATCCATAGCCCGAATGAGAAATACAATCTGGAAAGCTTCCAGAAGGGCATCCGTTCCTGGGCGCGCATTTTGCAGGCCCTGTCACAATGAGCGCGTCGGAGAATTCACCGGTGAACAACGAATCAAAAACCACCATGCAGCGCCTTCTGGATACGGTGGAGCGCGTGGGCAACCGCGTGCCGCATCCTGTGATGATCTTCGTCTATCTGATCGTCTTTGTTGTGCTGCTTTCTGCCGCGCTGTCGCTGATCGGCGCGCAGGTGACCTACCAGGCCTATAACCCCGCGACCGGCAAGATTGAGGAAGCAACAACAGCGGCACGTAGCCTGCTGACCATTGATGGCATCCGCTTCATGTTCACCGGCGTGGTACCGAATTTCATGGGCTTCAATGCGGTTGGCGTGATCATTGTCGCCATGGTGGGCGTTGGTGTTGCGGAAGAAGCGGGCCTTGTGAAGGCGCTGATCCGCAAGCTGGTGATCGTGGCACCGCCAAAGCTGCTGACCTATATCCTTGTGTTCGTCGGCATTGTTTCATCCATCGCGGCGGATGCGGGTTATTTGGTGCTGATCCCACTGGCGGCGGCGGCCTTTCTTTCCGTCGGGCGGCATCCCTTGGCGGGCCTCGCCATGGCCTTTGCCGCGGTTGCTTCCGCCTTCATGGTCAATGTCATGATCGTGCCGGTGGATGGCATTCTGACGGAAATCACCAATGATGCGGCGCGGCTGGTCAATCCGAATGTCTCGATTGATCTTGCCGCGAATGTCTGGTTTTCCATCGCGTCCGTCGTGGTGCTGACGGTGCTGATTGGCGTGATCACCGAAAGGGTGATCGAACCGCGCCTTGGTGCCTATAAGGGCGATTATGAAGTGCCGGGTGAGAATGTTCTGTCCGAGGAAGAATACAAGGGTCTTCGCGCCGCGCGGAATGCCTTGTTGGGTGTGCTGGCCTTTATCGGCCTGCTGACCCTGCCGCCCGGCGCGCCGCTGCGCAACCCGGAAACCGGCGCCATCATCGGGTCTTCGCCCTTCATGGGTAGCCTTATTGTCTCGATTGCGCTGATCTTCCTGGTCTGCGGCATTGCCTATGGCCGCGCGGCCGGCACCATGCGCACGGGGGCCGAAGCCATTGCCGCCATTCAGAAATCCATCGGCGCGCTGGCCGGGCTGATCCTGCTGCTGCTGGTCATCAGCCAATTCATCGCCATTTTCAACTATTCCAACATGGCGACGCTTGCGGCGGTTTCCATGGCGGAGTTCCTGGAAAAGCTGAATCTGCCAACGGTTGCGCTGCTGATCGGCTTTGTCATTGCGGTCTTTGGCATTGACCTGATTATCACTGCGGCGATTGCGAAATGGGCGATCTTCGCGCCGGTTTTTGTGCCGCTGCTCATGCAGCTTGGTGTGGCGCCGGAAGTGGTGCTGGCGGCTTATCGCGTCGGCGACAGCCCGATGAATTCCATCACGCCACTCAATGCCTACTTCGCCATGATCGTGACTTTCGCGATCAAATATCAGAAGGATGCCGGGGTGGGCACGGTGATCGCGCTGATGTTGCCTTATGTCATCGCCATTTCTGTGGTTTGGACCATGCTGCTGGCGGCTTGGTATATGCTCGGCCTGCCTTGGGGGCTCTAGTGCATGAATGACATCACCATCATGGCCGCGATCATCCTCGCGGCCATTGTGCTTTTCATCTGGAACCGCATCCCGGTCATTCTGGTGGCCATGGGTGTCGGCATGGCGCTTTATGCGACCGGGCTTGTCACGCTGAACCAGGCGCTTTCGGGCTTCGGCGATCCGGCGGTGATGTTCATCGCGACTCTTTTTGTGGTGAGTGCTGCGCTGGACCGCACCGGCGTCACCGCCTGGGCGGGGCAGATGCTGATCCGCGGCGCTGGCGAGAATAGCCGCACGCGATTGCTGGTGCTGATTTCCCTGCTGGCGGCGATGTTGACTGCGCTTATCAGCCTCAATGGCGCGATTGCAGCGCTTTTGCCGGTGGTTGTTGTCTTGGCACTCCGGCTGCGTCTGCCGCCATCACAATTGCTCATGCCGATGGTTTTTGCTGCGCATGCGGGATCGAAACTGGCGCTCACCGGATCGCCAGTGAATGTGCTGGTGAGTGAGGCCGCTTTGGATGCTGGTGCCCGCGCCATCGGCTTTTTCGAATTCACCATTGTCGGTATTCCGCTGTTGCTGGGCGTGATTACCATCACCCTGCTGTTCGGGCGAAAGCTGCTGCCGCATCGCGCCGGTGAAACCATGAGTGTGGATTTCAGCCGCCATGCGACCACACTTGTTGAGCAATACCAATTGAAGGAAGGTCTGTTTCGGCTTCGGTTGCGTGCGACTTCGCCTCTGATCGGCCAACCGCCATCTGCGCTGCAGGAAGATAGCTGGGCGGGGCTTCGCCTTGTCGCCGTGAATGACGGCCTAACGGGCGATAGGCTGCGCCGCCCTACCATGATGGAAGGCGATTTTCTGCTCGTCTCCGGCCAGGGCGAAGACGCGGCGCGGCTTGCCGCTGAGCAGCATTTGGCCTTCCGGCTTGAAAACAGCGATGAGGATTTGCGCGATAGCCTGTTCAACCGCAGTTCCGGCCTGGCTGAGGTGATGATCCCGCCGCGTTCGGAAATGATCGGCCAGACCGCCTATCAGGGCATGATCACCGAAAGCGGTGATCTGGTGGTCATCGCCGTCCAGCGTGGTGGAGAGGATGTGGGCGCTGAGCCGGTGCAATTGCAGGCGGGCGATACCATGCTGTTGCAGGGAACATGGAAGGCGCTTGATACGCGCCTTGCCGATCCGCAAGTGCTGGTGGTGAATTCGCCCGATACGGTGCGCCGTCAGGCGGTGCCGCTTGGCGCTGGCGCCTGGACCACGCTCGGTGTACTGGCCGGCATGGTGTTCTTCCTCGCGACCGGGCTTTTGCCAGGGGCGGTGGTAGGTATCGCGGCCTGCTTCATCCTGATTTTGTCGCGCGTGGTCACTGTGGATCAAAGCTATCGCGCGGTTGACTGGACAACGGTGATCCTGGTCGCGGCGATGATGCCGCTTTCGACAGCCATGGTGCAGACCGGCGCGGCGCAATTGATGGCGGATGGGCTGGTTGCCATGGCGGCGGGCGGTAGCCCGATTATTCTGCTGGCGGGGATTTTTGTGCTGACAGCGGTACTTGGCCAGTTGATCAGCAATACTGCAACGGCGCTGATCATCATTCCGGTTGGCGTGGCCGCCGCAACCTCCATGGGGATTTCGCCGATACCGGTGCTGATGAGCATTGGTATCGCCGCAGCCGCTGCATTCCTGACGCCGATTGCCACGCCAACCAATCTGATGGTGATGCGCCCGGGCGGGTATGCTTTCGGTGACT
>CAMCZJ010000083.1 GCA_945886995.1 Asaia bogorensis | reverse complement strand
GTGCAATCCAGCACCAAAGCGCGGTTGACGGTCTGCCCGCATTGGCTGGTGCCGCCACCCCTCGGCAGGATCGGCACCCCTTCTTCCCGGCAAATGGCCAGCGCCGCTTCCACATCGGCGATGGAACGCGGCACCACCACCCCAATCGGTTCCTGCTGATAGATTGAGGCATCAGTGGCATAGCGCCCGCGATCCGCTGGGCGGAACAGCACCTCGGCGCTGGTCTCACGCCTCAAGCGAGCAGCCAGGCGGGGGTCTCCGGGGGCAATGCGGCCAGGGGGCAGGGCATTCATTCTTCAGGGTCCAAAAACATCTTCTGCACGGGTGGTCTTGGCATGAATGGGGGGTTTCGCCCATGTAGGGGCCACAAACAAGGATTCCACCATGGCATATTTCCAATCCAAGCCCACCGCCGGGCGCCATTTCCTGCAAATCCCCGGGCCCAGCAATGTGCCGGACCGGGTATTGCGCGCGATAGACAACCCCACAATGGACCATCGCGGGCCGGATTTCGGCATCTTTGGCAAGGCTTTGCTGGAAAAGACGCGCCATATCTTCAAAACCCAGGGCCCGGTGGTGATCTACCCCGCCAGCGGCACGGGCGCCTGGGAGGCGGCCCTTGCCAATACCCTCTCCCCCGGGGATCGCGTGTTGATGTGCGAAACTGGCTGGTTCGCGCATCTTTGGCACGAAATGGCTTCCCGCCTTGGGATCGTGACGGATTTCGTGAAGACCGATTGGCGCCGTGGCGCGGATGTGGAAGCCATCGAAGCGCGGCTCCGCGAAGACAAGGGCCATACCATCAAGGCCGTGGCCGTTGTGCATAATGAAACCAGCACCGGCGCCACATCGCGCATCGGCGAAGTGCGCCGCGCCATAGATGCGGCGGGCCACCCTGCCCTTTTGCTGGTGGATACCATCTCCTCACTCGGGTCCATGGATTACCGGCATGATGAATGGGGCGTGGATGTCACCGTTTCCGGCTCTCAGAAAGGGCTGATGTTGCCGCCGGGGCTATCCTTCAACGCCGTCAGCGCCAAGGCACTGAAAGCGAGTGAAACGGCAAAGCTGCCGCGCAGCTTCTGGGATTGGCAGCCGATGCTGGCTTCCAACGCCACAGGCTATTTCCCCTACACGCCCGCGACCAATCTTTTGTATGGGCTGGATGCGGCGGTGGATATGCTGCTGGAAGAAGGGCTGGATAATGTCTTTGCGCGGCATGACCGCCACGCGGAAGCCACGCGCCGCGCCGTGCGCCATTGGGGCTTTGAGATTCAATGCGCCGATCCGCGCCATTACTCATCAGTGCTGACGGCAGTGCGCCTGCCGGAAGGCCATAGCGCCAATGCGCTGCGCACCACCATTCTGGAACGCTTCAACATGAGCCTGGGTAATGGGCTTGGCCAATTGAATGACCGTGTCTTCCGCATTGGTCATTTGGGCGATTTCGGTGACCTGCAATTGACCGGCACGCTGAGCGGCGTGGAGATGGGGCTGCGCGCTGCGGGCGTACCGCACCAATCCGGCGGCGTGCAAGCAGCGATGAATTACTTGAGCGGCAACGCCTGATTTTCAAAGCGCGCGCAGAAAGCTTCCATGTCTTCAGATTGGAAGCTTTCCAGCCGCGCCATGATCACCCCAAAAGGCCAATCCCACCAGGCAATGGCTTGCAGCCGCGCGGCAATATCACGCGGGAAGCGTTCCTTGATCACACGCGCCGGCACGCCACCCACAATGGTGTAAGGCGCCACGTCGCGCGCCACTACAGCACCGGCGGCCAGCACCGCGCCATCACCTACTGTCACACCGGCCAGCACCGTCACGCCATGGCCGATCCAGACATCATTTCCAATCTTCACACGCGCAGCGCGGCGTTCGGCGAAAAACGCAGCATCGCGCTGCTTGGTCGCGTCATAATATTCCGGCACATAGGTAAAGCGATGCTGCGCCGGGCGGCCCATAGGGTGATTGGGGGGACCGATTCTGACGCAAGCTGCAATGGCGCAGAATTTGCCAATTTCCGCATCCGCTACCTGGCAGTCATGGCCAAGATAGGATGCATCGCCAAGCGTCGCGTACTCCATCGCGGATCGTTCCAGGATTTCACAGCGCGCGCCAATCTCAGCCTCGCGCAGTTTCACACTCGGGTGAATGAAGGTCTCGGCGATTTTCGGCGCGGAGGAGGTCATCACGGCTTTCCCAGGTAATCTGGGGTAAAACGCCGCAAGGCACGCGCATGGTCAATCGGATGGGTCCCGCGCCTGTCCGGCCTAAGACGATTTCTTGATCTTGCTCAATATAGGCACTCCAGGTGGCGCCATGATGCCAGAGCCGAGAGTTGCTTCGGCGGAACGCAACGGGCCGCGCGCAGCGGAAGGCGCGGCTTTGGGGGTATTATGGCTGAGATTGACCATCTTGTTATTGGCGCCGCCACGCTGGAAGCGGGCGCGGCTTATCTGGAACGCCATTTGGGTACGCGGCCTGTCGCCGGCGGGGCGCATCCCGGGGTGGGCACGCATAACATGCTGCTTGGCCTTGGGCCGGACCAATATATTGAAATCATCGCGCCCGATCCGGCCCAGGGCACGCCCGCCCATCCCCGCCCCTTCGATCTGGATGACCCGGCCCTGAAGCTGGCGCTGGAAGCGGAACCGCAATTGATCGCCTATGTCGCCGCGACCCCGGCCATTGAAGCGGTTATTGCCCGTCTTGGTGCCTCCCATGGCGGTGAGGTGCGCGCCATGCGCCGCGGAGCGCTTTCCTGGCGCATGGCCTTCCCGCCGCAGCGCCAGGATATGGGCAATCTGATCCCGCCGCTGATCCAATGGGATGGCGCCAGGGCAGCGGCGCAAATTCCCGATTCCGGTTGGCGCCTGACCGGCCTGGAAGCGCAGCACCCTGATATGGATGCGCTGCGCCAAGCCATCGCTGCCCGGGGCTTGGAAGAAGCGCTCAAGCTTCGCCAGAGCCCCAGCCCAAGGCTGGTTGCCCGACTGCGCCACCGGGATGGCCGGGAAGCGGTGCTTGCCAGCGCCTGAAGCCAGGCCGTGGATCTACTTGGCACTCTATCTTTCTGCATGAGTTCGGGACATATTTGGCGGATGGGAAAGCGCCTTCACCCCATCCGCCCCTGCCGCGCCAACGCCTTGTCGGTGTTTCCGCCTTGGCATCTTCAAGCCATGTGGCATCACTTGGCCATTCAAGACATGCGAACAGACAAGGGCTCAAAACATTTCGCTGCGCGTATGGGCAACGGGCAGGCCCAAGCCCAGCATGACGCGGGATGCCGGTTGATGGCTGGGGCCATAGCCTTTGGATCGGCCCTGGCATGACCGCGCGGGTGCTGGTGGTGGATGACAGCTTGCCGAATCGCAAGCTGCTGGAAGCCCGGTTGCAGGATGAGTATTTTGAGGTTGCAGGCGCGGCTTCAGGCGCTGAAGCGATTACACTCGCCCAACGCTGGTCGCCCGATATCATTCTGCTTGATGTGCTGATGCCGGTCATGGATGGGTTTGAAGCCTGCCGCCGCCTGAAGGCGCAGCCGATCACCGCGCATATCCCGGTGGTGATGGTGACGTCGCTGAATGATCAGGGGGAAAGGGTGCGCGGGCTTGAAGCCGGGGCCGATGACTTCCTGGTGAAGCCCGTGGATCAGGCAACACTTTTCGCGCGGCTGCGCGCCTTGCTCCGAGTGAAGCAAGTTCTGGATGCTTGGCGGCTTCGGGCGGAAACCGTGCGCGATCTGGGCTTTGAACCCCCCAGCGCGCCGCCTGAGGATTTCAAGGGCACCCAGGTATTGCTGCTATCCGGTGATGCGGCGGAAGCCGCTACGCTTGCCAACGCGCTGGCTACCGATGGCATGACACTGGAACAATGCCGCGACGAAAAGCTGGTTTGGCAAAAGCTGCAAGACCCCAAGGCGCATTATGATCTGGTGCTGGCTTCCTTACCCATACCGGAAGGTGACCCGTTGCGCCTCGCCTCCCGGTTGAGGGCGGAAGCGGAAACGCGCGATTTGCCGCTGATGCTGATCGCGGATGAGGATCAGCGCGAATTGGTGCTGCGCGCCTTTGAATTGGGTGCTTCCGATCATGTGTTGCGCCCGATCAATGAAGAAGAATTGCGCGCGCGCGTGCGCAACCAGGTGCGGCGCCGGCGCTATCAATTGCGGCTTCGCGCTGAATTCGACCGTTCATTGGAATTGGCGGTGACGGATGGGCTGACGGGGCTTCGCAATCGTCGCTACGTGTTTCGTCATTTGGAATCCCTGCTGCGCGGGGGCACCGCTTGTGGCGTGCTGATGATTGATGTGGATCGCTTCAAGCCACTGAATGATTATTACGGCCATGCCGCCGGCGACGCTGCACTGCGCGAAGTGGCAGCACGGCTGCGGGAACATGTGCGCGCTTCCGATATTGTGGCGCGTTATGGCGGGGAAGAATTCCTGGTGGTGATGTCAGGCGCCGGGCCTGAGGAAGCGACCGTGATCGCCGAGCGGCTGCGTGCTGCCATTGGTGACCGCCCGATTGACCTGGGGCAGGCCAAGCTGCCCGTCACGGTCAGCATCGGCAGCGCCCTGTCAGTCAAAAACACAGATGCCGAGGCCCTGATCGCCGCAGCAGATACTGCCATGTACCGCGCCAAGGCGCTGGGGCGTAACCGGGTAGAATCAGCAACCGAAGCAGATTGGCGGACCGGCTGAGGCAGCCACTGAGCGGCGGGGAACAAAGCGGTGGCAGCTCATCAGCCGCATGATCACTTCTGCCGCGCGCCCGTTCAGCGGGCATGTGCTGACTTATCGTTCAGCCGCAAACGCAAAAGGGCGGGTAAACCCGCCCCCACCATCCTGACCGCAAGGCGCTGCGTGCAGCGCCAACGCCACTACTTAATCTTGGCTTCGCGGAAGACCACGTGCTTGCGGGCCACGGGATCATACTTCTTCTTTTCCATCTTGCCGGACATATTCCGTGTGTTCTTCTTCGTCACGTAGAAATAGCCGGTTTCCGCGCTGCTCACGAGGCGGATGAGGATCGTGTTGGACTTCGCCATAGCTCAATACTCCAGGCCCGAGGCCAGGGGGGCCTCAGGCGTTCGAGCCCCCTTCCTACCCAAGCGGGCGCTGGCGTCAAGGGGTCTCGCGGTTCAATTCAGATAAAGCGGCCGCGTCACGGCAACCCCGCCTTCAAGCCCCAGCAATTCAAGCCTGCCGGTCGCGGGGGACATCATGGCAGCAAGGCGTGAACCCTCATTGGCGATGGGGGGGGTCAGCCAGCCGAAATCACTCGGCACAGGCCCGGCCAGTAGCGCCGTCATGGCGGCGTGGCGTTCGGCGCTATAGCGCCAGCGTGGCGCGCCAGGATCGGCAATGCCCTGCCATCCATTGGCAGCAGCGGCGATGGGGGCGGCCTTGATGACGGCGTGCGATGCCTCGGCGCGTTCAATCACCGCAGCCTCACCAGGATGGGTGCCGGCCAGGGAAAAGATCGCGCCGGCAGCAAGCGGCGTATCGCGCAACATGGCCAGCGCGGCGGTGTAATCCGGCGCGGTATCGCAAACCAGGCGCAAAAGATGCGCGGGCGGCAGGCCGCGATGGCGCCAGCGTTTTGGCCGAATGGCCAGCCAGTCAACGGCGAGGCCCAGAAAAGGTGCTCCTGCGCCCCGCGCTGCGCGCGCCAAGGCGCCCTGTGGCAGGGGTGGTTGATTGATGGCAATGCCAAAGCGCCCGGGGGCGAGGGCGGTAATCGCGCCGGCAAAGCCTGGCCAGCCGAGATTAAGCCACTCCCCTGCCGGCCCTGCCTGGCGAAAGACACAAAGCTGCTCTCCAAGCCCCTTCAGATCCCAATCCAGCACGCGCAGCATGAAGGGCGCGCCTGCCGCGCCAAGCCCCGCCGTGCAGCCCCATTCATAGGAAAGGTTCAGCGCATGCCCGCCAGGACCCGGCAGGGCTTCCGCAATTGCCGAGATTTCCGGCAGCAGCGGATTGCCATTGCGCGCCAGCCAATACCGCGAAGCCCGATCCGCCAAGGCGAGGCCCGGCGCGGTATAGCGCGCGCGCGCACCGCGCCAGAGAGCTTCCGCCCTAATCGGCGCGGCACGCAGCGCAGCCAGGGATGGCGTGGCTTCCTCACGAAGATCGAAAACGGGAATCGCTGGTAGCAAGGTGGGCCTCCTACCGGATGATATAGTTAATTAGGGGGCGGCTGTCTGTTACCCTGCGTGAGAAAATGTGTCGTGGGCGGCTGGGCATGGCAGGGCGCAGTTCCACCATCCGCCTTTCTGGCCTAATCCCTCATTCATGTCGCATCCCGGCCTGCCCATCGCCATCGCCCTTCTCGCCGCGCCCTTTGTCGCGGTGCTGCAATCCAAGGCCATGGCACCGCTGGCGCTGATCCCCATGGCCATCACGCTGCTGATTGGCTGGCGGGAAGGTTGGCGGCCAAGCCTGGCAATAGGCGCGGTGCTGATGTTTGGGCTGATACTCGTGGCCTGGGCGGCGATCACCAGTCTTTGGGCGCCTGATAGCGGGCGCGGCGCCATGCTGGCACTGACCTTGGCCGCGATGATGCTGCTGGCGCATGGCGCGGCAAGCGCGGCCCAAGGTGCGCGGTTGATGCCCTGGATCGGCTTCGGACTGGTTCTGGGCCTGGCGGCGGCTTTTGCCGATTGGCAAAGCGGCAATGCGTTGCGCGCCGCAGTGCGTGGGCTGAAGGAAGTGCCGGAAGCGCTGATGTTCGGGCTGAAGCCCGCCGCATCACTGATGGCGCTGCTGCTGCCAATGGGCTTTGCCCTGCCCTGGCCATGGTTTGCGCGCGCGGCGCTGCTATTGGTGGGGGCGGGCGTGCTGATCTGCCTGCCGGGTGAAACCGCACGGCTTGCGACCATTGCCGGGCTTGCCGCGGCGCTGCTCAGCTTGGCCGCGCCACGGCTGGTGCCAAGGCTGATTGGCGCCATGCTGGGTCTGGCCATCCTTGTTATGCCCCTGTTGGTTGGCTTCATTCCCAAAATGCCAACAGCCAACTTGCCGCTTTCCGCCGTGCATCGGCTGGTGATCTGGGATTTCACCGCCGCGCGCATTGCGGAAAAGCCGCTGACGGGTTGGGGGCTTGAAGCCAGCCGCGCCATGCCGGGCGGGCGCGCCCAGCCGGATGCCGCCACGCTGGACCGGCTGAACATCACCAACCCGGCGCAGCGTGCATTCCTGGCCAATCCGCATGTGGAGGTTATGCCGCTGCATCCCCATAACGGCGCTTTGCAAATTTGGCTTGAATTGGGGGGTATTGGGGCGCTGCTCGGCGCTGTGCTGATGCTCGCCCTTGGCTTTGCCGCATCGCGCAGCGCGGTGCCTGCCGTGGGTGCCGGGATGCTCGCCTCCGCCGCCGTGACGGGGATGCTTTCCTTCGGCCTGTGGCAGGCCTGGTGGGTTGCAAGCCTGCTGCTGGCAATGGTCGCGCTGCATTTGGCGCCACGGCGCGGCTGATGGTCGAGAGCCCTTTACCGCGCCCGATCAATGCAAAAGCGCACCACTTCCGCCAGCGCGCGGCGTTCCAGGCTATCGGTGAAAACATCCAGCGCTGAGATTGCTTTCTCACCATAGCGGCGCGCGCGGGCGATGGTTTCGCCTATCGTGTCGTATTTCGTCATTAGCGCCATGGCAGTGGCAAGATCACCTTCCTGCTGATCACCTTCTTCCAGCACGCGCCGCCAAAAGCCGCGTTCTTCTTCCGAACCACGCGCGAAGGCCAGCAGCACCGGCAGGGTGATCTTACCTTCGCGGAAATCATCGCCAACCGTCTTGCCAAGCGCTTCCTGATCGGCGGCGTAATCCAGCGCGTCATCCACCAATTGAAAAGCGATGCCCAGCGCGCCGCCATAATCGCAAAGGGCGGCCTGCTCAGTCTTAGGCCGGTCCGCAATCACCGCACCCACTTCGGTGGCTGCCGCGAAAAGCGCAGCCGTCTTGCCCTCAATCACCGCCAGATACTGGTCTTCCGTGGTCGCGGTATCATTCTGCGTCATCAATTGCAGCACTTCGCCTTCGGCAATGGTCGCCGCGGCGGTGGAAAGGATGCGCAGCACCTCAAGCGACCCATCGGCCACCATCAACTGAAAGGCGCGGGCGAAAAGGAAGTCACCCACCAGCACGGAAGCCTTATTGCCGAACAGCGCATTGGCACTGGCCTGCCCGCGCCTGAGCGCGCTTTCATCCACCACATCATCATGCAAAAGCGTCGCCGTATGGATGAATTCCACACAAGCCGCGAGTGAGATATGCCGCGCCCCGCGATAGCCACAAAGCCTGGCAGCGGCCAGCGTCAGCAAAGGTCGCAGCCTTTTGCCGCCAGCAGCCACCAAATGCGCGGCCAATTGCGGGATCAGCGCCACCGGGCTTTGCATCCGCTCCACAATCAGGCGGTTGCAGGCTTCCAGATCATCCTGGACAAGCGCCGTCAGCGCCGCCAGGGCATCTTCCCCCCGACCCTGATCCTCGCCAGGGATTTGCTGAGGCGCTAAGTCCACTCTTGCTCACCTTGATTTAGCCGCCGCACCATAGGCGCCACATGCCGGACCGGCAAGCGAAGGGGGGCAGGCGGAGAACATCCCAATGCGTGTCTTGGTCAGAAGCAATAACCCGATCAGGCTTGGCTTCCTGCAAGCACTGCTGCGGGATGCGGGCATCGAAAGCGTGCTGCTGGATCAGCATATCAGCGCCGTTGAAGGTGGCATCGGCGCCTTTCCGCGCCGGCTTGCCGTGCGTGAGGAAGATGCGGCCGAGGCCAAGCGCATTCTGCACGATGCGGGAGAGGCGGAGGATGGCGCGTGACCACCCCGCCTGAGGATTGCACGGAAGATCATTTGCTGAATGGCCGCGTGGCACTGCGCCAGCCGCGCCAAGGCTTCCGCGCCGGGCTGGACGCGGTGCTACTGGCCGCCTTTATCCCCGCTCACCCTGGGGAGGTTGTGCTGGAAGCCGGCCCCGGCAGCGGTGCGGCGTTCCTTTGCCTTGCCGCGCGGGTGCCGGGCCTTTCCATCCGCGCGGTGGAACGCGAAGCCAGCATGGCCGCCTTGGCGCGTGAGAATGCGGCGCGGGCTGGGCTTTCGGCAGAGATCGCGCAGGGCGATGTGGCGGATTTGGCGATGGCGCGGCGGCTTGGGCCGGTGGCGCATGGCTTCGCCAACCCGCCCTATTGGCCGGGCGGCAGCCCCCCACCGGGGGCGATCCGCCGGGCCGCAACCCATGAAGCCGGGGCGGAACTTGCTGATTGGGTGGGATTTCTGGGCACCGCCATTGCGCCCCGTGGCAGCCTGAGCCTGATCCTGCCGGCTGCGCGATTCGATGTAGCGGTTGCGGCGATGCGCGCCACGGGGTTTGGCGCTGTGGAGCTGCTGCCCCTTTTGCCGCGCCTGGGCGTGGCGGCGAAACGTGTATTGCTACGTGCCCGCAAGGGTGCGCGCGGTCCCGCCAAGCTTTGGCCTGGCTTTGTGTTGCACGAAGCTGATGGCCGATTTACCGCAGCCGCCGAGGCTATTTTGCGTGATGCCGCACCGCTTTGTGCAGCCTAGCCCTCACGTGCCTCAGGGTGGCGCAGCATCCACAGCCTTTCATGCGCGGCGACCAGGCTTTCAATGCTCTTGCGGCGATTAGTGTCTGAACCGACAGAAGGGCGCTTCAGCATTTTCTCCAGAATGACCAAAAGATCATTGGCGACTTCGAAGTCGGATTGGTCGCAGGCATGATGAAAGGCGATCAGGATCTTATCCGACAGCCTTCGCGTGTGGCGCGGGGCGCTGGCGGCACCGCGTTCAGCGCCGGCATCCTTGTCAATCAACTCATTTTCCATCCGGCTTCCCTTTCCGTGCCGAAATTTTTTCCGCGTAACGGTTTGGTGAAAGTAGCAGAAAAACTTTCCCCTTCAAAGCGACGATGAACCTAAAGTTGACGCATTTGCCCACGAATGGCCGCGGCAATCGTCTCGGGCGGGGTATTGGGGCGGAAAAGTTGCCGAACCCTGCCATCCGGTCCCACCAGATAGATGAAGGATGAATGGTCCATCAGGTAATCGCTGGCGCCTGGCGGGTGTACTTTCCGGTAATAGACCCGGAAGGCCCGGGCGGCGGTAGCGATTTCCTCATCCGTACCGGTCAAACCGATCAAGAATGGATGAAAGCGGGAGACATAGTCAGCCAAGGCTTCCGGCGTATCGCGCGCCGGGTCAATCGTAATCAGCGCCGGCAGCACCCGGGATGCGTCGGGGCCGAGCAGGTCAAGCGCGGCGGCCATCACGCCCAATTCCGTCGGGCAGACATCGGGGCAATAGGTGAAGCCGAAATAGATCAGACCAAGCTTGCCCGAGAAGGCGCGTTCCGTGATGCGTTGCCCGGTATGGTCCTGCAGGCTAAAGCCACCGCCAAGCGCAATCCCCTGCGGCAATTGCACGCCGCCTGCTGAAGGGGCCGGCATATCCGCGCCGCCAAACTGCGCCAATTGCCGCAGAAAGGCATCGCCCATTGCCTCCCCAGGGGCGCGCAGATACCAGGCCAGCCCCCAAAGCCCACCAAGGATGGCGAGCAGTAAAAAAGCGAAAATGCGGATCAGTTTCAGCATGATGCTTCCAATTGGGGTTCATGCCTGGCCGGGCGCAAGGGGGTGCGTTGCCTGTTACGCCGCGCCGGGCACGCCTTTGCTGGTGGAATATTCAAAATGCAGCGCGGTATCCGGGAAAACACGCGGATGGATCGCATGCGCTGCCATGGCGGCCTCAGAAAACCCTTGCAGGATCAGCTTCAGCTTGCCGGGATAGGTCGCGATATCGCCAATGGCATAGACGCCGGGGATATTGGTTTCGCAGGTGGACGGTGTGACGCTGACATGGCTGCGTTCCAGCCCAAGGCCCCAATCGGCGATGGGGCCAAGGTCCATGGAAAGGCCGAAAAACGCCAGCAAATGATCCGCCGGCACATCGCGGGTTTCACCTTGCAGCGTCGCCAATTCCACCGCTTCCAACCTTGCGCCATCGCCCTTCAGGCCATGAAGCTGATAGGGGATGGCCATTTCCACCTCTCCCCGCGCCGCAGCGGCTTCCAATTGTGCGGCGGTCTCCGGCGCGGCGCGGAACTTTGGGCGGCGATGCACCACCACCACCTTGGCCGCAATATCCTTGAGTGACAGCGCCCAATCCACCGCTGAATCACCGCCGCCCGCAATCACCACGCGCTTGCCGCGAAATTCTTCCCGCTTCGCCACCATGTAACGAACGGCGCCTGAGGCCTCATACCCCGGAAGCCCGGCCAGGGGCGGGCGATTGGGGCCGAAGGCGCCGGCACCGGCGGCCAGGATCACGGCCTTGGCGCGGATAGTGTCGCCGACGGAAGTGCCCAGCACCAGCGCGCCCGCTTCCTGGCGCAAGCTCTCAACGCGCCGGCCGAAAAGATACTGCGGCGCGAAGGGCGCCGCCTGTTCTTCCAGCTTGCCAATCAGATCAGCGGCGGCGATTTGCGGATGGGCGGGAATGTCGAAAATCGGCTTTTCCGGATAAAGCGCCGTGCATTGCCCGCCGATTGCCTCCAGCGCATCAATTACCACGGATTTTATGCGCAGCATGCCGCATTCAAACACCGCGAAAAGCCCGACTGGGCCCGCGCCAATAATCGCGACATCGGTTTCAATCTCGGCCGGCATGGGCTCTCCCCCGAATCCAGGGGGGTGTGATAGACGGAACCGCGTGGGGTTCAAAATTTTCCAGGA
Organism: Asaia bogorensis; assembly: GCA_945886995.1. GTDB lineage: Bacteria > Pseudomonadota > Alphaproteobacteria > Acetobacterales > Acetobacteraceae > Neoroseomonas > Neoroseomonas bogorensis_A. The sequence goes on along the minus strand of CAMCZJ010000083.1, from coordinate 42 downwards.
AAAAGGGGGTCAGAGGCCGGTGGAGATTGCCTTGGATCTGCC
>CAMCZJ010000082.1 GCA_945886995.1 Asaia bogorensis | reverse complement strand
GGGCACATCGCCCGTCACATCAAAGGCAAATCCCGTGGCGTCGCGCACGCTTTCCACAGTTTCGCCGGGATGCACGCTTTCCAAAGAAAACCGCGCGCGGTCTGGGTGGAAGCGAAACACGCAGCGCCCCGTCACCAGCGCCTGCGCCGTGCCGCGGCGAAACACGCCGGGCGGGGAGACACCGGGGGCAGAGATATTGTCCACCTTCTCCACAAAAACGCGCGGCGTGTGTTCTTCCCGGAACAGGATGGTGCGCGGTGTCATGAAATACATGAAGGCGGAACCGAAACTGCCGGGAAAACGCACGCCCATGCCGGGCCATTCGCCGGTGCCGACCAAATTGAGGTTGGCGCTGCCATCAATCTGCCCACCGCCCAGGAAGAACAGATCAATCCGCCCCTGGCCGGTCAGGTCAAACAACTCGCGCGTGCCTTCCGTAAAGGGATTGCCGCTGCGCTTATGCAGCAGCGAAAGCCGCACAGGATGGCCCTGCTTTTTCACCAGCCAACAGGCCGCTGCCGGCATGGGCGATGCCGCACCAACCGCGATGTGGCGCGCGGGCGGTGCGCTCGGGTCCAGGATCAGCTTCGCGAGTGCGACGGCGATGCGTTCTTCAAGCTTGATCTCGCTCATTCTGCTGCCTGCGCTTTCTGATCAAACACTTCACGCGCGCACCAGGCGGCAAAGCCTTCTTCGCTGCGGGCCATACGCGCATATTCGCTGACATACGCGCCATCAAAGCCATATTCATCCAGCAAAGCGACCGGATGCGCGCCGCGTTCGGCAATGGCGATGCCGCCGATATAAGTCACATTGATGGCGCCGGAAGCGAGGCGTTCATCTTCCAGGAAATTGCCCGGCACCACGCGTTCCACGGTCACCAAGGCACGCTTGGATGCATGGGCAATGGTCGCGCATTCGCGCCGCCGCCCGACCCAGACATTGCCTTCCGCATCCGCCATCAGCGCATGGAAAAACACGAAATCAGGGTTGAGCGCGGGCAGCAGCACAATCGGGTCCTCGCCTTCCGCCGCGAAGGGGTTGGGCACCACTTTCCAATCGGGCCGATGCGCCAGAATATCGCTGCCGATTAACCCACGCAGCGGCATGAAGGGCACGCCTTTCTCGGCGGCTTGCAGCATGGTGTGAATGGCGGGGCAGGTCGCATCAATTACCTTGATCGCGCCGGCACGGAGCGCCGCCGAAAAGCGCGGCGCGAAGCCGGCCTCACCCAAGGACACCGCACTGGTCTGCACACTGGCGACACAGCCGGCGCCGATCAGGATATCCGTGGCAAAGCCTGAAACCGGCACGCCGATCAGATTGAGGTTCCGCACCCCGCGCCGGATCAGCGCCTTGGCCAGCGCGACGGAGGGCAGGGAATTATCTGGCGGCAAGGCAAGGCTCGCCCCATCAGGCACCTCGGCGGCCAGCGCTTCAAGGCTTTGCATCGTCATGGCGTTCTCCTTTGCCCGCATGCTACCGGGCGCGGCATGCCGGGGCTAGGGGCTGATGCCGTCCAATACCTGGGCTAAGAAGCGGTCATGGAACCTGTCATTCTTGCCACCCAAAGGCTGATCCTGCGCCCCTGGCGTGATGAGGATCTGGCGCCGCTTTTCGGCATCAATGGTGATCCGGACAGCATGCGCTATTTCGCTGCTTCCATGACGCGCGCGGAAAGTGACGCCTGGGCCGCGCGGATGCGGGCGCATTTCGCTGAACATGGCTGGGGTTTCTGGGTGGTGGCGGAAGCCGCGACGGGTGATTTCGTGGGCGTGGTGGGGCTGATGACGATTCCCTGGCAGGCGGATTTCACCCCGGCGGTGGAAATCGGCTGGCGCATTGGCAAGCACTTTCGCCGCCAGGGTTATGCCGAAGAAGCCGCGCGCGCCGCGCTGGAATTTGGCTTCGGCACGCTTGGGCTTGAAAGGATCGTCGCCTTCACCGTGCCGGGCAATGCCGCTTCCTGGAAGCTCATGGAAAAGCTTGGCATGTCTGCGGCTGGTGAATTTGATCATCCGCGCCTCCCGGAAGGGCATCAATACCGGCGGCATTTGCTTTATCGCCTGGAACGGCGACCCCGGCGTGACGGCGCAGGCTTGGGGTGATAGAGGCTTTGCGCCCAAGCCCGCTTCAAGGATTGCCCGCCATGCCGACCTCTCGCCAGGAATTTCGCGATGCCATGGCCAGGCTCGGGGCTGCGGTGAATATCATCACCACAGATGGTGCGGCGGGGCTGGGCGGCATTACCGCGACGGCGGTTTGTTCCGTGACGGATGATCCGCCAACCCTGTTGGTCTGCCTGAACCGCACCAGCCCGCGCAGCGCCCTGTTTCTGGCAAATGGCGTGCTTTGCGTGAACACGCTGGCAGCCGCCCAAACCCCAGTTTCCAACGCTTTTTCGGCACCCAGCGACAAGGCCGATATGGCCAGCCGCTTCGCCGCCGGTACATGGACCCGCCTTGCCACCGGCGCGCCGGTATTGGAAGGCGCTGCCGCCAGCTTCGATTGCCGTATCTCGGAAGTCATGGAACAGGGCACGCATAGCGTGGTGTTTGCGAAGGTTGAGGCCGTGCGCTTTGCCGATATGCAGGCGGGCTGCCTGATGTATTACGCGCGCGGCTATCATGGGTTGCCGATAACAGAGGGTTGAGTTTTTTCGCCTCATTTTTTCACGCCGCCGCCCTAATCAAACCGTAAACTAGGCCCAGCTAAGCTAGTGAGACACCATCGCCGAGGCTGGCCATGACCGATATCACCGTATCCCTGCCTGACAGGCTGGCTGAGGAAATCAGCCGCCGCGCTGAAGCCCTTGGCACGACCGCCGAGGAATGGGTTGCCGCCATGCTGAGCGACATCACCGCCGACCTGCCGGAAGAACTGGGCGAAGGTGGCGATGACTGGATTTCGCGCTGAAACATCCGCCCTTCGCTGAATAATTGTTTACAGGGCCGGGTCCTGGCGCCTAATCGGCGCGTCCCATGTCCTTATTCGAGATTCTGCCCCCTTCCGTCCTGTTCTTCGCGCTAGGCTTCGCGGCGGCGGCGCTGCGTTCTGATCTTTCCGTGCCGGATGCGCTGGCCAAGACGCTTTCGCTTTATTTGATGATGGCGATCGGCCTGAAGGGCGGCATTGCCATTGCGCAGCCTGGCGCTTCTGTGGGCTTGGTCCCGGCGCTGGCGGTTGGGATTGCGCTTTCGGCGCTGATGCCGCTCCCGGCCTATGGCTTGCTCCGTGCCGCAACGCCGCTGGATAAGGCAACGGCGGCGGCGGTCTCCGCCCATTATGGCTCAGTCAGTGTGGTGACCTTCGCCGCGGCGGTTGGGCAATTGAACGCGACCAATACGCCTTATGAGGGCTTCATGCCCGCCGTGCTGGCGGCGATGGAAACCCCGGCCATTCTGACCGCTTTGCTGATTGCGCGGCGCGGGGGCGCGGCGACGTCAGGCGGCGCCCGCGAAATGGCGCGAGAGGTATTCCTGAATGGCTCGGTCGTGCTGCTGCTCGGCGCCTTTTTGATCGGCTGGCTGGGCGGGGCTGGGGCTGAGCGGCAGCTTGCCCCCTTCATCACCGCGCTTTTCCCCGGCGCGCTTTGCCTGTTTTTGTTGGAAATGGGCATCACCGCAGCGCGGCGGCTCCGCGACCGGGGCCGGGGGCTGGATGTGCGGCTGATCGCCTTTGCCATCCTGATGCCGCTGATCGGCGGCGCGGCGGGGTTGGCCGGCGGGCTTTTGGTCGGGCTTTCCACGGGGGGTGTGGGCCTGATGGCGGTATTGGGGGCTTCGGCATCCTATATCGCTGTGCCAGCCGCAATGCGGCTTGCGCTACCTTCCGCCGATGCCGGCATTTACGTGACCCTTTCCTTGGCGATCACCTTCCCCTTCAATGTCCTGGCTGGCATCCCGCTTTGGCTTTGGGCGGCGCGGCTGGCCACACAATAAGCAATCGGGGACGGGAAAATGCACGCGCGCAAAAGGATCGAAATTGTCGTGGAGGCAGTGAGGGCCGAAGCGGTAACCTTGCTGCTGGACCGCATGGGCGCCACAGGCTGGACGATTCTACCCGTGCTGGCTGGGCGCGGGCATCAGGGTATTCGCCGTTCGGGGGACCCCGGCGGCGTTGACGATAACGTGCTGGTGCTGTGCATCACCTCGGCCGAGGTCGCGGCGCGCGTGCTGGCGGCGGAAGGTGAATTGCTTGGCGCCAGGCCCGCGATTGTGACGCTGACAGATTGCCAAGTGCTGCGGGCGGATCATTTCTGAAGGGGTTTTGGTTGACCTCGGGCGCTGCACGGGCTTACCAAGCCTGCATGCGGAAGCCATTCGGCGCCACTCCAGGCATGTTTGCTGCCACGCGGCTGATGGGGCTTGGCCTTTTGGGGCTGTTGCTGGCGGCCGCCCCGGGAGCTTCTGTCGCGGCGCCGGATAAGCCCAGCGCCGCAAACGCGCCCCGCCCAGCACGCGCCGCCACCACGACTACCGCGCGGCCCACCCCACCCAGCCTGCCGGAGCCATGGGGCCTTTGTGCCGCGGCTATTGCAGTGGCGGAACGCGATGCGGGCTTGCCGGCAGGTTTGCTCGGCGCAATTGCGAAGGTTGAAACCGGGCGCCGCGCGCCAGATGGCAGCGTGCAGCCCTGGCCCTGGTCCTATAACGCTGCCGGCGATGGCCGCTACGCTGCTTCCAACCCGGAAGCGCTTCAGGAAGTGCGCGCGATTCAAGCGCGTGGCGTGCGTTCGATTGATATCGGCTGCATGCAGGTCAATCTGCTGCATCACCCGGATGCCTTCCCGAGCCTGGAAGCCGGCTTCGACCCCATGACGAATGTCGCCTATGCGGTGCGCTATTTGCGTTCATTGCAAGCGCGGACCGGGGATTGGCAGCAGGCGGTGGCGCTTTACCATTCCGCGACCCCGGAACGTGGGCTGATCTATCAGCAGCGGGTGATGGCAGCGCTGAGTGGCAATGGTTTTGTGCCCGGCCCCGCGCCCGGCGTCATTCCGCTGCCCGGCCCTGCCATGGCAGGGCTTTGCGCTTCCGGGCGTGGTGCGGTGATGCTGATTGGTGCGCGCGAACCGAGCCTGAGGCCGGTGCCGACAACGCCCGAGGTTGAGCTTCGCATCCGCGGCGGCGGAACCCCGGGGCCGGCGGCGCGCACGCGGATCATGTGTCTGCCAAAGGCTGGGAATGCCGCAACGGAAGTCGCCGAAGCGCGCCCTGCGGCGGCAGGTGCGCGGCGTTAATTGGTGATTCGCGCCATTCCGCCCATATAGGGCCGCAGCACCTCAGGGATTGCGACGCTGCCATCGGCCTGCTGGTGCGTTTCCAGCACCGCAATCAACGCGCGCCCCACCGCCACGCCTGAACCATTCAGCGTATGCAAAAAACTTGTGCCCTTGGCATCCTTGGCGCGGTAGCGGGCGCCCATGCGCCGCGCCTGGAAATCCCGGCAATTGGAGCAGGAAGAAATCTCCCGCCACGCGCCCTGACCGGGCAGCCAGACTTCCAAATCATAGGTGCGCGCGGCGCCAAAGCCGGTATCGCCGGCGCAGAGAATAATCCGCCGCCACACCAGGCCCAATTCTGTCAGCACATGTTCCGCGCAGCGCGTCATGCGTTCATGCTCGGCGTCGCTGTCTTCCGGTTTCACGATGGAAACCAACTCCACCTTTGCGAATTGATGCTGGCGCAGCATGCCGCGCGTATCGCGCCCGGCGCTGCCGGCTTCAGACCTGAAGCAGGGCGAAAGCGCGGTCAGGCGCAAGGGCAGATCAGCCTCCGCCTTGATTTCCTGCGCAGCGAAATTGGTCAGCGGCACTTCTGCGGTTGGGATTAGCCAGCGGCCGTCGGTGGTGCGGAACAAATCCTCGGCGAATTTCGGCAATTGGCCGGTGCCATGCATGGTGGCGTCATTCACCAAAAGCGGCACTGCGCTTTCTGTATAGCCATGCGCTTCCGTATGCAGGTTGAGCATCCATTGCCCGAGCGCCCGTTCCAACCGCGCAAGCGGGCCCTTCAGTACCGTGAAACGCGCACCGGCAAGCTTGGCGGCGGTCGCGAAATCCATCAGCCCAAGCGCTTCGCCCAATTCGAAATGCTGCTTGGGCATGAAGGAAAATGCGGGCGGGGTGCCATGCTGGTGCTGCACCACATTGGCGCTTTCATCGCGCCCATCGGGTACTTCGGCGTCAAGGATATTGGGGAGTGTTTCCAACACGGCTTGTTGTGCGGCCTCGGCCTTCGCCGCTTCGGCTTCAAGGGCCGCCATATCATCGCGCAGTTGCACCGCTTCGGCTTCCAGCGCCGCGGTATCGGTGCCCTGGCGCTTGGCCATGCCGATATCCTTGGAAAGCGCATTGCGCCGCGCCTGCTTTTCCTGAAGCGCGGTTTGCGCCGCGCGGCGGGCTTCATCATGCGCCAGAATGCCCGCCGCCGCCGGGGCGATTCCGCGCCGCGCCAGCGCCGCATCAAAGGCGGCCGGGTCGGCGCGCAATTGCCTTATGTCATGCATGCCAGGGACCCTTCAGTCCGATAATCAAGCCTTGGTGTCTTCGTCCTTGGGCTTCCGTGCCATCCAGCTCGCTGCCAGGATCGAGATTTCATAAAGCAGGATCAGCGGCACGGCCAAGCCGATCTGGCTGATCACATCGGGCGGCGTCAGGATTGCCGCCGCCACGAACATGCCAACAATCGCGTAGCGGCGGCCTTTTCTCAGGCTTTCAACATTCAAAATACCGACACGACACAATAGCGTGAGCAGAACCGGCAATTGGAACGCAATGCCAAAGGCCAGGATCATATGCATGACCAGCGACAGATACTCGCCAACTTTGGCTTCCAGCTGCACCGGAATGCCGCCTGAACCGGGCATGGTTTCGAAGGAAATGAAGAACTGCCAGGCCAGCGGGAAGATGAAGTAATAGGCCAGCGACGCCCCCATCAAGAACAGAAAGGGCGAAGCGACCAGGAAGGGCACGATGGCCCGCTTTTCGCTGCGATAAAGCCCCGGTGCCACAAACAGCCAAAGCTGCGTGGCCCACATGGGGAAGGAAAAGAACACCGCACCGAAAAAGGCCACCTTCAAATAGGTGAAGAAAGCTTCATAAAGTGCCGTGAAGATCATGCGCCGATCACCACCGCCCTGTTTTGCCAGCACATCGGCCAGGGGCTGCGCCAGAAAGGCGTAGATCTGCGGTGAGAAATAATAGCACACCGCAAAAGCCACCGCGAAACCGCCGACTGACCAAAGCAGCCGCGTGCGCAGCTCCTTCAAATGGTCCATCAAGGGCATCGCCTTGTCGTCTATCTGATCGTCATCCCGGGTGGTGGACACGGAAATTCCTCAAGCGCTGGTAGCAGGCGGGGTGGATGACGAAGCAGGCGGGGCCGGCGCGGCTTCGGGCGCGGGCGGCAAGGGGGCTGAAAAACGCGCCACCATGGGCGGCACGAAGGCCGGCGCGTCAGGCGCTGGCGGTATTTCTGGGGCTACATAGGGCGCCGGGGGCGGCGGCATGAAGGTATCGCGCAGCGGGTCGTCGGCCATGGTTTTTTGCAGCGTGCCATCCGCATCCACGGCTTTCCCGATTTCGCCCTTGATGTCGAAACTGCGGATATCGTTGATGGTGCTTTTCATCTCATGGATGGAATTGCGAACATCATCCAGCTTGGCTTCGCGCACCAGCTCATCGGCCTGTTGCTGGAATTCGCCAGCCATGCGGCGCAGTTTCTGCACGCCCTTCGCGACACCGCGAATGGCCTCCGGCAGATCCTTCGGACCGATAATCACAACGGCCACCACCGCAATCACGGCGATTTCTGACCAGGCGAGGTCGAACATGCTCTCCTTTGTCCTGCGCGCTTCACTCCCGCAGGAAGGGGCTCGTTAGCAGGAAGCCGGATGCGCGCCAACCGCCCAGATATGGCGCGCCACAGGCTTGAATGAAAGCACGGTCATGCCTCGGCGCGCGGGAAAACAAAGGCGCGTTCCGGGTCGAGCGAAACCGCGATTCGCTCCCCGCGCCTAAGCCGCCGCCCGGGGGGCAGCCTGGCATGCAGGTGCAAAAGCCCACCCGAACCATCCGGCAGGGCGAGATGGGCAAGAGTGGTGGAGCCCAGCAGGCGGAAGGCTTCCACCTCCACCACCGGACCTTCAGCACCAAGCCTGAGACCTTCAGGGCGGACCAGCACCTCCACCTCCGCCCCTTCGGCAAAGCCCGGGGCGGGCAGGGCGCCAAGCGCGGTTTCCGCCAGGCCGGCGGAGATGCGGGCGGGCAGGCTATTCACCTCACCCAGGAAGCCCGCAACATAGCGATCAGCGGGCGCCAGATAGAGCGCTTCAGGCACGCCCACCTGCAAAATGCGGCCTTCGCGCATCAATGCAATCCGATCCCCCATGAACATGGCTTCTTCGGCATCATGCGTGACCAGTAAGGTGGCGATGCCGGCTTCCTGCAAAACATGCAGCGTATCATCGCGCACTTTTTCACGCAGCCGCGCATCCAGGCTCGCGAAGGCTTCGTCCAACAGCAGCACGGCAGGGCGGGGTGCCAGCGCGCGGGCCAGCGCCACGCGCTGCTGCTGCCCGCCCGAGAGCATATGCGGAAAAGCATTCTGGAAGGCTTCCAGCCCCACGCGGGCGAGTGCATCCATGACGCGCCACACCCTTTCACCGCGTGGGGCGAAGCGAAGCCCGAAGGCCACATTTTCCGCGACAGTCAAATGCGGGAATAGCGCGTAATCCTGGAATACAAAGCCGATATGCCGCGCTTCTGGCGGCACTTCCCGCCCCGCTTCGGCAATCAGCCGCCCACCAATTTCAATCCGCCCATGCTGCAAAGGTTCCAGCCCCGCCGCCAAACGAAGCAAGGTGGTCTTGCCGCAGCCAGAGGCACCCAGCAGGCAGACGATCTCCCCCGATGCGACACTGAGATCAATGCCGGCCAGAACCTCTCGCGCGCCATAGGCATGGCGGATATCGGCGAAGCTGAGGCTCACCTTTGGCTGGCTTCCTCGGCAGCCTCGGGGCGGATTTCGGCTTCGGCTTCCGGGGTTGGTGCCTCGGCCTCCTCAGCGGTGGTGATGGGGGCGTTCAGGCCGGGCAAGGGTGGCGCATCGCCAGTGACCAATTCTTCCTTGCGCGGCAGATCGCCCAAGGATTTCAGGGAGAATTGTTCCAAAAACTTTGGCGTGGTGCCCCATAGCGTGGGCCGGCCAGGCACTTCCCGCCGCCCGCGCGGCGCCACGAGGCCGAGTTCAAGCAGGGATTCGAGCGTGGTTTGCGCGAGCGTCGCCCCGCGAATTTCTTCCACATCGCCCCGTGTGCAAGGCTGGTGATAGGCAATAATGGCGAGCGCTTCCATCGCCGCGCGCGGCAGGCGGCGCGGGCTTTCCACCACCTTTGTCAGGCGTGGCGCGAGGTCTGCCGCCGTACGGAAGGCGTAGCCACCGCCGATTTCTGTCAGCACCACGCCGCGCCCTTGATAGGCTTGGGCGAGTGCCGCGCAGGCCACGGTGGCGGAAACACCTTCGGGCAGCACGGTGGCCAAGGTTTGCGGCGATACCGGGCGGTCAGCCGCAAAAATCACAGCCTCCGCAATGCGCAGCGCCTCCGCCATGGTCGCTTCATCCGGCGCGGTGGGTGCCTCCGGCGCGGGAGTTTCCGCCGGCGCTTCGGCTTCAGTCGGTTCTTCCATCGCTGCCCCCTTCTTCTGTCCGGCGGCGGATCATGATTGGTGAGAAGGCCGCTTCCTGATGCAATTCTATCCCGCCGCCGCGCGCCATTTCCAAACCCGCGATCAAGGTGCTGGCGAGCGCGGCGCGCTGTTCCACCGGGTCATCAAAGCCTTCTGGCAGGAAGCTCCGCAATTCGGACCAGCTTGGCAGGGCGCCGACCAGCTTGGTCAGGCGGTCCAGCGCTTCCTGTACGGTGAAAAGCTTGCGCGGCTTGGGCCGATAGGGCCGCGCGGCCAAGGCACGTCGGCGCCCGGCCACATAGGCTTGCAATAGCGCGGGCAAATCAGCGGAGATGCCGGAACGATCTTCCACCTTCAGCCGTTCCGGGGCGCCGCGGGCAAAGACATCATGGCCAAGCCAGGGCCGACGGTTCAGCCAAAGTGCGGCGGCACGCATGCGTTCAAGCGTGGCTAGCCGATCGGTCAAAGCCTCGGCCAGCGCTTCGGCGTCTTCGCCTTCCACCTGTTCGGGCGGGATCAGCAGGCGGGATTTCAGCCAGGCGAGCCAAGCCGCCATCACCAGCCAATCGGCGGCCAATTCCAGCCGAATGCGCCGCGCGCCTTCGATCACCGCCAGAAATTGCTCCACCAAGGCGACGATGGAAATCTTGGCCAGATCCACCTTCTGCGCCCGGGCAAGTTCCAACAGCAGGTCAAGCGGCCCTTCATAGCCTTCAAGCTGCAATTGCAGGGAGGATTCGCTCATGTCCCGTTACCCATGTCCGGTGAGCATGAGAACGAAATCGAAGGCGGGCGCAACCACCCCCCGGAAGAACCAGCCCATGGGGTCATAGCCCGGGACCAAATGAGGCAGGATAAACAGGCCAAACATGACCAGCAGCAGGCCATAGGGTTCGATGCGCGCGAGTGCCAAAGCAGGCGTGCGGGGCAAAAGCCCGACGGCAATACGCCCGCCATCCAAGGGCGGCAGGGGAAACAGATTGAACAGGCCAAGCACCAGATTGGCCAAAATGAACAGGCCAAAGGCGCGATAGGCAAAGGCGGTGCCCTCGGCACCGAGGCTGGCCTGCCAGGGTTCCACCACATGCGCTGCAAGCCCCGCCAGCAAGGCCAGGGCGAAATTCGTGGCCGGGCCGGCGGCGGCCACCGCCACCATGCCATAGCGCGGGTTGCGGAGCTGCAAGATATTGACTGGCACGGGCTTCGCCCAGCCGAACATCGCCTCTACCCGGCCAATCGTAAGCAGTTGTGAAACCAGCAAAAAACCCGGCAGCAGGATGGTGCCGACCATATCCACATGGCGGATCGGGTTCAGGCTAAGCCTGCCAGCCCGCGCCGCCGTGTCATCGCCCAGTGCACGCGCGGCATAGCCATGCGCCGCTTCATGCAGCGTGATGGCGATGATGGTCGCGAAGACCGAAGCCACCAATTCGGGCAGCCAGGCGGGCATGGGGTTTCTCCCTGCGGGGTGGGGCTGCCGGGATAGACGGGAAGGGGTGCGAAGGGAAGCAGAGAGCGTTGGGTCAGGCTCGCTTGCGCTTCTTCGCCGGCGCGGGTGCCACTTCGCGCAAAAGGGGCGCGAGGAAGCGCCCGGTATGGCTTTCCGCCGCTGCGGCTATGTCTTCCGGCGTGCCTTCCGCGACCAGGCGCCCGCCGCCTTCGCCGCCCTCGGGGCCCAGATCCAGCACCCAATCGGCGGTTTTGATCACTTCCAGATTATGTTCGATCACCACCACCGTATTGCCGGTCTCCACCAGCGCATGCAGCACTTCCAGCAATTTGCGCACATCTTCGAAATGGAGCCCGGTGGTTGGTTCATCCAGAATATAAAGCGTGCGCCCGGTGGCGCGGCGCGACAGTTCCTTGGAAAGTTTTATGCGCTGCGCTTCCCCACCCGAAAGCGTGGTGGCTTGCTGGCCCAGATGGATATAGCCAAGCCCCACCTTGCGCAGCACCGAAAGCTTTTCGCGAATGGCGGGCACGGCGGCGAAGAATTCCTCGGCCTCTTCCACCGTCATGTCCAAAACATCGGAGATGGATTTGCCGCGAAACTTCACATCCAGCGTTTCGCGATTATAGCGCTTGCCCTTGCAGGTATCGCAGGTGACATAGACATCGGGCAGGAAGTGCATCTCAATCTTGATGACGCCATCGCCCTGGCAGGCCTCACACCGCCC
>CAMCZJ010000081.1 GCA_945886995.1 Asaia bogorensis | reverse complement strand
TGGGCCGAAAGGGCCGAGTGGCTTTGGCGTGCGCTTGCTGGATCGCCTGGTTGCCATGCGCTTTGAACGCGACGCATGACAGAAATCGGCTTCTATCACCTGACGCGGAGCAAATTGCAGGAAGCGCTGCCGAAATTGCTGGGCCGCGTGCTGGATGCGGGCGGGCGCGGCTTTATCCTATGCGGTGATGCGGAACGCGCGCGCGCTTTGGATGCTGCGCTTTGGCTGCCCGCTGATCCGCCCTGGTTGCCGCATGCGCTCGCGGGCGGCGAGCATGATACAGCGCAACCCTTGCTGATCGCCGATCAGGATTTGCCACCGGCTAATGGCGCGCGCGTCCTGGTGCTGGTGGATGGTGCGGCAAGCGCAAAGTTACAAATTTATGACCGCGTGCTTGATCTTTTCGATGGCGGCGATGAAGCGGCGGTGGCGTCGGCGCGCGCACGCTGGCTGGCCGCCAAGGAAGCGGGGCATAGCCTCACCTATTGGCAGCAAACCGCGCGCGGCTGGGAGAAGAAGGCGAGCCACCCGCCAACATCTTGACCCTTCCCGTCGCTGCCCTTTACACGACATCTAAATTCACAGGATCGCCCTACATGACCGATACCGCTCAGGAACAGATGGAAATCCTGGCTGGGGCCCTGCCCTTCCTGAAGCGCTACGATGATCAGATTGTCGTGGTGAAATATGGCGGGCACGCCATGGGGGAAGAAGAAACCGCGCTGCGCTTCGGCCGCGATATCGCGCTGCTGGAACAGGTGGGCGTCAACCCGGTGGTGGTGCATGGCGGCGGGCCACAGATCAACGCCATGCTGAAGCGGCTGGATGTGAAATCCACCTTCGTGCAGGGCCTGCGCGTGACCGATGCCACCATGCTGGATGTGGTGGAAATGGTGCTGGCGGGGCCGGTGAATAAGCAGGTGGCAGAAGCCATCACCCGCGCCGGTGTCCTGGCGGTTGGGATTTCCGGTAAGGATGGCGGGCTGGTGCGTGCGCGCAAGCTCACGCGTACCTATCGCGACCCCGACAGCAATATCGAAAAAGTACTTGATCTTGGTTTTGTGGGTGAGCCCGAACACATCAACCCGCGCGTGTTGGAATTGATGATTGGCGCGGATATCGTGCCCGTTGTGGCCCCGGTTGGCGTGGGCGCGGATGGCCAGACCTATAACATCAATGCCGATACGGTCGCGGGGGCGATTGCCGGTGCTCTTTCCGCCGAAAGGCTTTTGGTGCTGACCGATGTGCGCGGCGTGCTGGGCCCAGACGGAAATTTCATCCCCGAAATGACAGTGGCCGAGGTGAAAAAGGGCATCGCTGATGGCTGGATTTCCGGTGGCATGATCCCAAAAGTGGAAACCTGCATTTATGCCTTGGAGTGCGGCGTGAAAGGCGCGGTAATCCTGGATGGCCGCGTACCGCATGCGGTATTGCGGGAGCTGTTCACCGATGGTGGTGCGGGGACGCTGATACGGCCTTGACGTGATCTGGGCGGCTGGTCTGCCTTGCCGGGCCACGCCCTAGAAACGCCGCCCATTATTGTCGGTGCGCCAGACCATGGATTTTGCCGGAAACCCCTTGCTGACTGGATCAACCTGACGGCTGACGCCACCAGGTAGGGTGGGCTGCGTCAGACCCAGGCGATCGGCCACGCATTGGCGAATGCGAAACAGCAGGTCAGGATCCATATCCTGACGCTGCATCAGGGGTCGCAGCAGCGTATCGGACACCAAGCCAGCCAATCGTACCGCGGTATCAGGCGAGAGCGCTGGCCGTGCCATCAGGCTTGGGAACCATTCGGGATTGAAGCGCACCCTGTTCAGCACATCATCCATGCTGGCGGGGCGGATTCTTGCGCTGGCATTTTCCAGCATCATACCAATCACTGCGCGATCACCATGGGCAATCAGCGCATCGGTCACGGCTTCTGTTATGCCGATGCGGCGCGCGACTGCGTGCAGCGTTTCGGATGCGGGCGGTGATGCTACCAGCGCCAGCAGATCATCTTCATTCAATACGGGCGAGAGGCGAATGACAGGCTCTGCCACGCGGATTTCCGTATCCATGGCAAGGCGTAGCACGGCATCGCGCGCAACCGTCGAAAGATGCTTCACGGCATCAGCCATGATCAGGCGAATCTGCACCGCCGAATCCGCCGCAAGGCGTAGCAGCATAGGCTGCACGATACCCGTCAACCGATCATGTGATGACGCGGTGAGAGCGGGCAGGATATCCGCGACACGCCGCGCCAAGGCTTCGCGCACCTGGTCACTTTCGTCCTCGCTCAAGCTTTGGAGGATTGAGAAAGGGGCACGCGTATTGGCGACCACGCTGATCCTGACGCGTGGCTCCTGATCATGGGCAAGAAAGGCCAGCACCTCATGCGGCGTAGTGGCATTGCGTGCCAGCATGGCCTTGGTAGAGGGATCACTTTCACGGGCCAAGCGAAGCAAATTCTCGACCGTACCGCTCATGCCAAGGGCTCCATCTTGGCTGGATGGACAAAGGCAGGCACCCTGATTTCACGAAAGCGCGGCATGGCACCATCATCCGTGGTTCCGGCTAATCTTTCGTTACTAGCCGCCGTTGACAGCGCCCCCGCCCCGCCGCAAGGAAAGGGGGATTTGCCGAAGGAACCCGCCCCATGACCATGCCCGCCCTTCAATCCAGCATCGAAACGCTTTGGGAAAGGCGCGATCAGCTTTCCCCCGCGACCACGGGCGCCGATCGCGCATCGGTTGAAGCAGCCCTGGAAATGCTCGATTCCGGCAAGGCCCGCGTGGCGGAGCCGGATGGGAATGGCGGCTGGAAGGTCAATCAATGGTTGAAGCAGGCGGTGCTGATGTCCTTCCGTCTGGCCGATTCCGCACCGATGGATGTTTCAACCGGCGCTTATGACAAGGTGCCGCTGAAATTCGAAGGCTGGGGTGAGAACCGCTTCCGCGAAGCGGGCTTCCGCGTAGTGCCGGGCGCGGTGGTCCGCCGTTCCGCTTATATCGCGCGCAATGTGGTGCTGATGCCATCCTTCGTGAATCTCGGCGCGCGGGTTGAGGAGAACACCATGGTGGATACCTGGGCCACCGTTGGTTCCTGTGCGCAGATCGGCAAGAATGTGCATCTTTCGGGCGGCGTTGGCATTGGCGGCGTCTTGGAACCACTGCAAGCGAACCCGGTCGTGATCGAGGATGATTGCTTCATTGGCGCAAGGTCTGAAGTGGTTGAAGGGGTGATTGTGGAGCGCGGTTCAGTGCTTTCCATGGGCGTTTTCATCAGCGCCACCACCAAGATCGTGGATCGTACCACGGGCGAGATCTTCATGGGCCGCGTGCCTTCCTATTCCGTGGTTGTGCCGGGTTCCTTGCCGGGCAAGCCGCTGCCGGATGGATCACCCGGGCCTTCGCTGTATTGCGCGGTGATCGTGAAGCGCGTGGATGCGCAAACCCGCGCCAAGACCGCGATCAACGAATTGCTGCGTGACTGATCCGCTCCCCCTGCTGCAAGCGCTAATCCGCTGCCCTTCCGTCACACCGGAAGAAGGGGGCGCGCTTGGCGTGTTGGAAGCGGCGCTGACGCCCCTTGGCTTCACCTGCACGCGGCTGAAATTCGCGGAAGTTGATAATCTATTCGCCCGACGCGGGCGGCATGGGCCGCATTTCTGTTATGCGGGGCATACGGATGTGGTGCCGGTGGGCGACCGCGCCGGCTGGCAGCATGATCCCTTTGGCGCGGAGGTCGCCAATGGCATGATCTATGGCCGCGGCGCCTGCGACATGAAGGGCAGTATTGCGGCCTTTATCGCGGGGCTGAGTGATTTCCTCGCACTACGCCCGGATCATCAAGGCAGCATCAGCCTGTTGATCACGGGCGATGAGGAAGGGCCTTCCATCAATGGCACCGCCAAGGTGCTGGAATGGATGGCGGCCAATGATCAAATCCCCGATATGGCGCTGGTGGGGGAGCCGACTTCCAAGGTGACGCTTGGCGATACGCTGAAAATCGGCCGGCGCGGTTCCATGACGGCGCATATCACCGTGCATGGCATTCAGGGCCATTCCGCCTATCCAGAACGCGCGGATAATCCGGTGCATCGGCTGGTCCGCGTGCTGAATAGGCTGACAGCCGAAGCCTTGGACAATGGCAGCGATTGGTTCCAACCAAGCACGCTGCAAGTTACGGGCTTTGATGTCGGCAATAGCGCATCCAACGTCATTCCTGCGGCAGCCAAGGCGTTTCTCAATATCCGTTTCAATGACCTGCATCGCAGCAGTGGGCTCACCCAGCGCATTCGTGCCGTGCTGGAAGAAGAAGCGCCCAATCATGATCTGACGGTGACAGTTTCGGGCGAAAGCTTCCTGACCGAACCCGGGCCTTTTGTCGCCGGGCTGCAACGCGCCATTGAACGCGCGACGGGGGCGCAAGCGAAGCTTGATACGGGCGGTGGTACTTCGGATGCGCGCTTCATCACGCGTTATTGCCCTGTGGCGGAATTGGGCGCTGTTGGCGCCACCATGCATAAGGTGGATGAATGCGCGCCGATTGATGAGCTGCGCGACTTGGCCGCGCTTTACCGCATGGCGCTTGAGGAGCTGGTCGGCTGAGTAGCGCCCCGCAAGGTGGGGTCGCGCGGGCGCTGGCTGGCGCGTTTATGCTGGCGCGTGGGCGCGCCGCGGGGCTGGCGGCGTTTGAGAATACATTACCTGTCGCCGCCTATTCCTTCCGCGCTGCGGCGATCTGCTTGCCCATATTCCTGTTCTTCAAGGATTCCTCCGCTCCCGCAGCAGATGTAGTTCTATCGCTTTTCGTGGATTTGCTGCTTTTTGTCGCTTCCTGGGCAGGGTTTGCCTTGGCGTCGCTGTACTTGGCCAAGGCGCTTGGCGTGGCGGATTCCTGGCCGCGCTTCATCGCTGCCTGGAATTGGTCGGCGGTGGTGCAATATCTGGCGCTGGCGGTATTGAGTCTGCCGGGCTTGTTGTTGGACAATGGCAGCTTGCTCGATTTTGCTGGATTACTGGCGCTGTTTTATGCGCTTTGGTTGGAATGGTTTGTCGCGCGCCATGCGCTGCGGCTCAGCGCACTCGGCGCGGCAGGGTTCGTCGCGCTCGATCTGGGGCTTGCCGTGTTTCTGGGCGGTTTTGCTGCGCGCATCAGCGGGGGGTGAGGCTAATCACTCCAGAAATTCGGGGGAGATCAGCCGCGGCAGAATCAGCGACACATCCGGCCACATGATGACCAGCCCAAGTACCGCCAGCATGGGCAACAGCATGATGATGGTGTCCTTGATAACAGCGCCCATCTTCATGCCTGCCACATGGCAGGCGATCATCAGACATAAGCCGTAAGGCGGCGTTACCAGGCCAAAGGCAAGGCTCACAATGCCAATCATCGCGAAATGTACGGGGTGAATGCCAACTTCCATGGCCAAGGGTTGCAGGATGGCGCCGACAATGATGATGGCCGGAATCGCATCCAGGAAGCAGCCCACCACCAGGAAAACGCCGGCGATGAAGAACCCAGTCGCGATCTTGCCCATGCCCCAGGCGGAAACGCCGGTCAGGATGGCTTCGGGGATCTTGTAATAGGCGAGCAACCAGCCAAAAGCCGAAGCCGTGCCCACGCAAAACAGCGCCACCGCCGCCAACCTGCCGGTTTCACCAAGCGCGCCATAGAGCGCCTTGAGATCCATTTCCCGATACACAACCAAGGAAAGCAGGCCCGCATAAAGCACCGCGATGCAGGCACTTTCAGTGGCCGTGAACCAGCCGAAAATCTTGCCGCCAATGATGATGAAGGGTGTCATCAGCGCGGGGAACGAAATCCAGGTGGCGAAACTTAATTCCTTGAGGCTGGCGCGCGGATAAGTGGGATAGCCGCGCTTCTTGGCATAGGCATGGACGGTTGCCATTTGCACAAGGCCAATCAGCAAGCCCGGGATCACGCCCGCCAGGAATAACGCGCCAATGGAAACCGTGAGCACACCCCCCCAGACAATCATCAGAATGGAAGGCGGAATGATCACCGCAAGCACTGCGGACACTGCCGTAATGGCGACGGAAAAACTATCATCATAGCCTTCACGGCGCTGCGCTTCGATGAAGATCTTGGATTGGGAAGCGGCATCCGCCGTACTGCTACCGCTGATGCCCGCGAAAAAGATGGACAGCACAACATTGATCTGCGCGAGCCCACCTGGGAAATGCCCAACCAACGCGCGCGATAGCCGGACCAGCCTGTCAGTGATGCCGCCCACATTCATGAGATTCGCGGTCAGCAGGAAGAAGGGCACCGCGAGCAGGATGAAGGAGTTATAGGCGTTGAAGGTTTCCTGCATCAGCGTCATCGCACCTAGGCGGGGTTCAATCAGCATCACGGGTAGGCAGGCCATGCCAAGCGCCACCGCCACAGGCACGCGCAGCGCCAGCAGCGCGAAGAAGCCGCCAAATAAGATCCAGGCCGCTTCGCCCGGCGCCAATACATTGCCGCCCATCATGGCGCTTCGCCCCCAAACAGCGTTTTCAGATCATCGTAGAATTTGAGGCCACCAAAAAGCAGCCAGGAAAACCCCAGAATGGGCCAGGCAAGATGGATCAGCCAAAGCGGCAATTCCGCCAATTCACTGATGCGAAACCAAGCGAAATCCACAAACTCCATGCCGTACCACAGGAAGGCCGCGGCAAAGGCCAACACGAAAACGCCGGTCACCAGATCAAGCGCGGCGCGCGGGCGGCCCTTCATGTCAGGCCAAAGATCCACATTGAAATGGATGCCTTCCTTCAACCCCACCATGGCGCCGATCATGATAGTCCATACCAGCAGGAAGCGCGCCATTTCCTCGGTCCAGATGTAATGCGGCAGGAAATCCGTAAAGCGCGCAAAAACCTGCAAAGCCACTGGAAAGATCAGGATGAAAACACAAAGCGCGAGCAGTGCCGACAAAATCCGGCTATAGAAATCAGCCAGTCTTTGCACGGCATGACGCAAACCGGTTTCGCGCATGACGCCCCCCATCACCTATACGGCGACTTAAGTTTTTTTCTTATTGGGTATCGCCTTCCAGCAGCGCATCGCCGCTGGAAGGCGAAAGGCCATTACGATGTCAGTCCATTGATGCGGGCGAAGATGCTCTCCGCGCCCACTTCCTTGGCATAGGCTTCCATCACCGGATCAACCGCGCGCTTCAGCGCCGCACGATCAGTGAAAGGAATGCGCCGCAGCCGCCCCGCGCTTTCGAGCGCGGTCAGCTTCTGCCCGTCTTCGCTGCTTTCCGCTTCACGCCCGAAGGCGCCGGCTTCACGCCCCGCGCGCTTCACCGCTTCCTGCAAGGCAGGCGGCAGGCGGGAAAGCGTTTGGCTCGAAAAACAGATCGGACGAATGGTGATGGCGTGTTCGGTCATGATCAGGTTCGGCGCTACTTCAAAGAAGCGCATCGCCTCCACGCCCGCAGCCTCATTCTCACCAGCTTCGATAACGTTGTTTTGGATGCCGTTGTAGACTTCATTATAGGCAATGACCGAAGGCGACATGCCTGCCGCCTGGAAGGTGCGCGACCAGATCGGCGCGCCCTGCACCCGTACCTTAAGGCCGCGCAGCTCTGCCATATTGGTGATGCGCCGATTGGCGAAGATATTGCGCACACCGCCGCCAGCATAGCCAATCAGCATCACGCGGGCGCGGCGTTCCACCTCATCAGCCACGGGCGCGAAAAGGTTTTGATCCAGCACCTGGTTCCAATGCTTCAGGTCACGGAACAGGAAGGGCGCATCCACAAAGGGGGCGGCGCGGCTGAAGGTGGACATATGCGCGGGCGAGACAATGCCGTAATCAACAGCGCCTCGGCCAGCCGACATATACTCGAAATACTGTTTTTCCAGCCCCAGGCTGCTGTTCTTGTGCAGCACGAAATTCACCGGACCCGCAGTGTAATAGCGCTTCACAAGTTCTTCAAAGCGCACCAGGGCGCGGGTGAAGACATGCTCATCATTGAACTGCACCGCGCCATTCAGGGTGATGGCCTGCTGCGCGCGCGCCACCGCCGGCGCGGCGAGGCCAGCGGCAGCCAGGGTAGCCCCAAGCAATTGCCTACGATTCATGACGTTTCTCCCGTTTTTTTACCGGCTTCGTGCACCGGCTGCCATGACTATAGGCAGGCATTTCGGCGCGCGGGAAGCCTTGCCCCTTTGCAAGTCCCGCTTTCCTGGCGAAACTTGCCGAAACGGAGGGAATGACATGGCGAAAACTGATCTGGCAGGCCGGGTTGCGGTGATTACCGGGGCAGCGCGCGGCATTGGGCTGGCGGTGGCGGAACTGGCTGCCAGCCGGGGGGCCGCCATCGCCATTTGGGACATGGATGAGGCCGCGTCCCGTGCGGCGGCAGCCAGGCTTGGGCAGGCCCACAAGGTCAGCACCCATATCCTGGACCTGACCGATGCAGCTGCGGTGGAAGCAGCAACCCAAGCGACACTGGCTGCCCATGGGCAGGTGGATATTCTGGTCAATAATGCGGGCATCACCGGCGGCAATGCGCCGGTGTGGGAATTGCCGGTGGCGGAATGGCGGCGCGTGATTGAGGTGAATTTGATCGCACCCTTCATCGTCGCCCGCGCCGTGGTGCCGCATATGCGCGCGGCGGGCTATGGGCGGGTGGTGAATATAGCCTCCATCGCCGGAAAAGAAGGCAATCCGAATGCGTCCCATTACAGCGCTTCCAAGGCGGGCTTGATCGGGCTGACCAAGTCACTTGGCAAGGAATTGGCGGGCAGTGGCGTTTTGGCGAATTGCGTGACACCGGCAGCGGCTGAGACCGATATCTTCAAGCAAATGACCGCGCAGCAAATCGCCTGGATGCGCTCCAAAATTCCGATGGACCGCTTTGTTCAGGTGGAAGAAATCGCGGAATTGGTCTGCTGGCTGGGCTCAGAGGCCTGTTCCTTTTCCACCGGCGCGGTTTTCGACATTTCCGGTGGGCGCGCAACCTACTGACACGGGCGCATTGCCAGCGCGCGCGCGGCGCTGCAAGCTTCACCCAACCTGATGAAAGAGAGATGGGACATGAGCACAGAAGGCAAGATCGCGGTCGTCACCGGGGCTGGCAGCGGCGTGGGCCGCGCGGCGGCATTGGCGCTGCTGGGGGGTGGTTGGCATGTGGTGCTGGCGGGACGACGCGCCGATGCCTTGCAGGAAACCGTTGAACTTGCTGGTGCGGCGGGATCACGCGCACTGCCCGTGCCTTCCGATGTATCCGACCCCGCTGCGGTGGATGCGCTTTTCGCCACAGTGAAGCAGCGCTACGGGCGGCTGGACATGCTGTTCAACAATGCCGGCACCAATGTGCCTGGCATGCCCTTTGAAGACCTGACCTATGCGGATTGGACCCGCGTTGTCGGCGTGAACCTCACCGGCTGCTTTCTATGTGCCCAGGCTGCCTTTCGCATCATGAAGGATCAAAAGCCGCAGGGTGGGCGCATCATCAATAATGGCTCGATCAGCGCGCATACGCCGCGCCCGGATAGCGCGCCCTATACCGCCACCAAACATTCCATTACCGGGCTGACCAAATCTCTCATGCTTGATGGTCGCAAATACGATATTTGCGCGGGGCAGATTGATATCGGCAATGCCGCAACACCGATGACGCAACGCATGACGCGCGGCGTGAAGCAAGCGGATGGCAGCACTGCGGTGGAGCCCACCATGGATGCGACGCATGTCGGCAATGCCATTCTGCATATGGCCAATCTGCCGCTGGAGGCGAATATCTTCACCATGACCATCAAGGCCACCAAGATGCCCTTCGAAGGGCGCGGCTGAAGCGTTATGGCCACCCATCAGCTCAAGGTTCAGGAACCCTTCCGCGCGCTATTCTATGCGCCGTTTTACGCCGCACTTGCGCGTGGCGATTACGCGGCGGAGGGGGTGGAGGTCACGCTCCTGCCAGGCGCGGTGCCATCGCTTGCGAAGGATTCCGTGCTGGACCGGACGGCTGACCTCGCCTGGGGTGGGCCGATGCGCCTGTTGCTCGCGCATGATGCCGATCCTGCCTGCCCCTTGAGGCTGTTCGGCGCGGTGGTGATGGGCGATCCCTTCTTTTTGGTCGGGCGCCAGCCCAATCCTGGCTTCAAACTGCGTGATCTTGCGGGCATCACGTTTGGCACCGTGAGTGAAGTGCCTACACCCTGGTGGACGCTGCAGGATGATATTCGCCAAGCGGGGATTGATCCTACTGCAATCAAACGGATCACGGACCAGACCATGCCCGCCAATGCTGCCGCTGTTGCTGCCGGCACGCTTGATGTGGCGCAGCTTTTTGAGCCGCTAGTAAGCCAGATGGAAGCCGCCGGCACCGGCCATGTCTGGTATGCGCAAGCCAGCCGCGGCCCCACTTCCTATACCGCGTTTTATGCCCGCACTGATGTCATCGCCGCCAAGCGCGCGGCGATGGAAGCCATGGTGCGTGGGCTTGCGCGCACGCTTCGTTGGTTTGCCGCTGCCTCACCTGAAGAAATTGTCGCCTGCATCGCGGGTTACTTCGAAGGTGGCGATGAAGCGCTGATGGCGCGCGCCATTGCCCGCTACAAATCCGTCAAGCTTTGGACCGAAACGCCGCGCTTCCCACCGGAAGCGCTGGCGCAATTGGAACGCGGCATGCTTTCCGCCGGCGCCATCAAGCGTACGCCGGGTTTTGCTGGGTTGGTTGCGGAGGATGTGACGGAAAGTGCGCTCGCGTGATTTCAGCCGCGTGGCAGCAACTGTTCCGTCAGCGTCGCCCAATAGGAAGCGCCGACGGGCAGGATATTGTCGTTAAAATCATAAAGCGGGTGATGCACCTGCGCTTCATTCGGCCCGCGCCCGCCGCCCAGCATCAGATAGGCGCCGGCCTTTGCATTCAGCATGAAGGAGAAATCCTCACCGCCCATGGTGGGTTTCGCCATGGGTACTACGCGCGCTTCACCCTGCACGGCGCGCGCGGCCTTGGCGGCCAGATGCACGCTTTCAACCTCATTGATCGTCGCCGGATAGGCGCGGGCAAATTCGGCGGTGGCCGTGGCGCCCATGGCGGCGGCGATTCCGGTCACGGTTTCCTTGAAGCGGCGTTCGAGCAAATCCCCAATCTCGGGCGCGAACCAGCGCGCCGTGCCCAGCATGCGCACGGTCTCAGGGATCACATTGAAGGTATGCCCGCCGGTGATGTGGCCAATGGTAATCACGCCCGCCTCCACCGGCTCCACATTGCGCGCGACAATGGATTGCAGCGCCTGAACAATGGCCGCCGCAACCACAATCGGGTCCGTGCCATTATGCGGCATGGCGCCATGTGCCCCTTTTCCGGTGATATTCACTTCAAGATTGGCCACCGCCGCCATCACCGGGCCTTCACGCCAAAGGAAGGTACCCTCAGGCGCGCCGGGCCAATTATGCATGCCGAACACGCGTTCCATCGGGAAACGTGTGAACAGCCCATCCTTCACCATCAATTCGCCGCCCGCCAGGTTTTCTTCCGCCGGCTGGAAAATCACATAGACGGTGCCATCGAAATTGCGTGTCTCCGCCAGATACTTCGCCGCGCCGAGCAGCATGGTGGTATGACCATCATGGCCGCAGGCATGCATTTTCCCCGGAATTTTGGAGGCATAGGGCAGCCCGGTTTCTTCCAGGATCGGCAGCGCATCAATATCAGCCCGCAACCCAATGGCGCGGCCATTATCCACGCGCCCGCGGATCACGCCCACAACGCCGGTCTTGGCAATGCCGGTCACCACCTCATCACAGCCAAACTCGCGGAGCTTTTCGGCGATGATGCCGGAAGTCCGCACCTCCTCCAGCCCCAATTCGGGGTGTTCATGAAAATCGCGCCGCCAGGCGGTCATTTCCGGGTGGAATTCGGCGATGCGGTTGATGATGGGCATGGGAAGCCTTCCTTACTTCTTCTCGGCAGGGGCGAAGGTCAGCGCCAGCCCCTGTTCCAGCGGAATGGGTG